>CANHXV010000075.1 GCA_947464665.1 Comamonadaceae bacterium | reverse complement strand
CATTCAGCGTTCGTGAATTGAACATGGTTTTGGCGTTTGCCTTGATCGTGGCCGTGGTGCTTATGGCCTTCAAGCCAAGCTTCAATATCCCACCAGAAAAAGAACCTGCGGCCAGTGCCCTCGTGGGGGTTACCTCCGGATTGCTGGGCGGCGCATCTTCATTGATGGGCCCCATTGTCATCAGCTACATGATGTCACTGAAACTCAGCAGAGATGAATTTGTGGGCTGCATCAGTGTGATTTATTTCAACGCTGCATGGCCACTGTATTTGGCCATGTGGCATTTTGGCCGTATGTCATTGGACGATGTGGGCTATTCTTTTTTAGCCATTGTTCCAATGTTTTTGGGCCTGCAAGCTGGTCGAAAAATTCGACATCGTTTGAGTGAAGAGACTTTTCGCCGAGCCTTGCTTGGCTTTTTAGTGGTGGTAGCGCTTTTGCTGGTGTTTAGGTAGTTGTGAATGCATTTAAAACACCCACAAAAGCAAACTTGTCATGAGCAAATAACGTAAAAATTTGCCTATCGCCATGTAAAACGTGCAAGCAGCCAGTGGCATTTTGAGCCATCCCGCTACGGCGCACAAAGGGTCGCCCACACCAGGAAGCCAAGACAATATGCATGCTTTAGGGCCTAACTTCTCCAGCCATTGGAGCGCGCGCAAATGCATTCGATCGCTCATGCTGTCATTGGCCGGGCTCTGATTGGCCTTGCGACTGCGTACTTTGTCTATCGCATGGTGTGCACCGTAGCCCATCCACCAACTCAGCATGCCGCCAAGCGTATTTCCCACCGTGGCAACCAAAATGGCCGCCCAAAACAAATCGGGGTTGAGTTTGACCAAACCAAACACGGCAGGCTCAGATCCCATGGGCAGCAAGGTTGCCGAAATAAAGGCGATGGTGAACACGGTAGACAAGCCGTGTTCAGGCAATGCCAACCATGCCATGAGTTGTGCCGAGAGGGGTGATAGCCATGCTTCCATTTGCCTCAGAGTGTAGCCAAAGGTTTCTATTTTAAAATTTCTTCAAAAATAATTCCCTTGCTCAAAAAGTAAGCAATTACAATCGTGCCTCCTTTTTAAGCAATCACCTTTGGTTCTCTTTCTCTATGTCCATGCAAATCGGACCTTACGTTTTACCCAATGCTATTTTTGTAGCGCCCATGGCGGGCGTCACAGATCGGCCCTTTCGCCAATTGTGCAGACAGTTTGGTGCAGGCTATGCTGTGAGCGAAATGGTCACATCGCGCAAAGACTTGTGGAAAAGTTTGAAGACTTCGCGTCGTGCCAACCACGATGGCGAGCCTGGGCCCATTGCCGTGCAAATTGCTGGTACCGACGGGCCTATGATGGCCGAGGCAGCGGCTTACAACATCGATCAAGGCGCGCAGATCATTGACATCAACATGGGCTGCCCTGCCAAAAAGGTTTGCAACAAATGGGCAGGTTCAGCGCTAATGCAAAACGAAAAACTGGCCATTGAAATTGCACAAGCAGTGGTCGCAGCTTGCGCGCCACGGGGTGTCCCTGTGACTTTGAAAATGCGCACGGGCTGGTGCGACACAGAAAAAAATGCTTTGACATTGGCCAAGGCGTTTGAAAGCGCAGGCATTCAAATGGTCACGGTGCATGGCCGTACGCGCGAGCAAGGCTACAAAGGTTTTGCTGAATACGATACTGTGGCGGCTGTGAAAGCGGCCCTCAAAATTCCAGTCGTGGCCAATGGCGACATCGATTCACCCGACAAGGCGCTGCAAGTTTTAAAGCACACAGGCGCAGATGCGTTGATGGTCGGCCGTGCCGCTCAAGGACGGCCATGGATCTTTCGTGAGATCGTGCATTTCTTGGCAACGGGCGAGTACTTGGCGCCGCCCTTGGTGGCCGAAGTCAAGCGTGCTTTGCTTGAACATTTGCAAGACCACTACGGTTTGTATGGTGAACTGACAGGGGTGCGTTCTGCACGCAAGCACATTGGCTGGTATGTGCGCGATTTACCAGGCGGTGAGGTGTTTAGAGAGTACATGAATACGTTGGAAACGGCCGATTTGCAATCACGGGCCGTGGCAGATTTTTTTGAAGACATGGCGGCGCTCATGGAGCGCATGCCAAAGGCTGTTGCAGGCAATCAAGCTGAAATGGCTTTGGAGACAATGGAATGAGCAAGAAAAAAATTGATGAGTGCATCCGTGACAGTTTGAACGATTATTTTCGTGACATGGCGGGTGAAGAGCCCCATGGCATGTATGACATGTTGCTGAACGTGGTGGAGAAGCCACTGTTGGACGTGGTCATGCAACGTGCAGGTCAAAACCAATCGCGCGCTGCGGAGTGGCTGGGTTTGAACCGCAACACACTTCGCAAAAAACTTTTAGAACACAAACTTGTGAAGTGAAAAAATGAAAGCACTGATTTCTGTCTCTGACAAAACTGGCATCGTGGAACTTGCTCAAGCGCTGCATGCGCTGAAGGTAGAGTTGGTCTCCACCGGCGGCACCGCCAAGCTGCTGGCCGAACAAGGTTTGCCCGTGACGGAAGTGGCGCAGGTTACCGAGTTTCCAGAAATGTTGGACGGCCGTGTCAAAACATTGCACCCCAAAGTTCACGGCGGTTTATTGGCGCGCCGTGATCTGCCTGAGCACATGGCAGCACTGAAAGCGCACGGCATTCAAACCATCGATTTGCTCATCGTCAATTTGTACCCCTTTGAAGCCACTGTGGCCAAGCCTGGCTGTACTTTGGAAGATGCCATTGAGAACATCGACATTGGCGGCCCCGCCATGGTGCGAAGTGCGGCCAAGAACTGGAAAGACGTGGCGGTGCTGACCGATGCGTCGCAGTACGCCACCGTGATTGAAGAGCTGACAAGCCAAGGCAAGGTGTCTGAAAAAACACGTTTTGCTTTGTCGGTGGCGGCCTTCAATCGCATCAGCAATTACGACGCAGCCATCAGCGATTATTTGTCCTCTTACGACTTGGAAAATGGGGCCCGGGCCCAATACCCCGCTCAATCCAACGGCCGATTTGTGAAATTGCAAGACCTGCGCTATGGCGAGAACCCGCATCAAACGGCTGCTTTTTACCGGGATCTGCATCCAGCGCCAGGCTCTTTGGTCACGGCAGTGCAGGTGCAAGGCAAAGAGCTGTCTTACAACAACATCGCAGATGCCGATGCAGCCTGGGAATGCGTCAAGAGCTTTGCTGAAGCTGCCTGCGTGATTGTGAAGCACGCCAATCCTTGCGGCGTGGCCGTGGGTACCAACGCGCTTGATTGCTACAACAAAGCCTTCCAAACCGATCCAACATCAGCCTTTGGCGGCATCATTGCACTGAATCGCCAGGTAGACGCAGCGGCTGCCCAACAAATTAGCAAGCAGTTTGTCGAAGTGCTGATGGCGCCTTCATACTCGCCTGAAGCTCTGGAAATTTTCAAAGCCAAAGCCAATGTACGCGTCCTGCAAATTGCCTTGCCTGCATTCAAAGCAGGTGGCACTGCATTCGAGCAAGGCCGCAACGCGCAAGACATCAAGCGGGTAGGCTCTGGTTTGCTTATTCAAACCGCCGACAACCACGAGTTGCAATTGGCCGACCTCAAAGTGGTGACCCAAGTTCAACCTACGCCTGCACAGCTGCAAGATTTGTTGTTTGCATGGAAAGTTGCCAAGTACGTCAAGAGCAATGCCATTGTGTTTTGCGCCAATGGCATGACCATGGGTGTAGGCGCTGGTCAAATGAGCCGATTAGACTCTGCCCGAATTGCCAGCATCAAAGCCGGGCATGCCGGTTTGAGTTTGAAAAACACTGTGGTGGCCAGTGATGCCTTTTTCCCGTTTCGTGACGGCCTTGATGTGGTGGTGGACGCTGGGGCCAATTGCGTCATTCAGCCTGGCGGCTCTATGCGCGACCCCGAAGTGATAGCCGCAGCAGATGAACGCGGCGTGGCCATGGTGTTTTCTGGTGTACGCCACTTTCGCCACTGATTGGTGGTGCAAGTTCAATGAAAAAGGGCTCTTGATGAGCCCTTTTTTGTGCTGCCACAGACCTTACAGCGTCTTGAAAATTTCGCGCGCAGCACTCACAGTGTCGGCAATGTCTTGCGCCGAGTGCGCCCCGCTCACAAAGCCAGCCTCGTAAAGTGCAGGTGCAATGTAAACGCCGCGATCTAGCAAGCCATGGAACAAAGAGTTGAACTTGTTGCCATCGGTTTTCATGACTTGCGCGTAGTTGCTGGGCAAGGTGGGCAACAAGAAGAAGCCAAACATGCCGCCCTCGCAGTCACCTGCAAAAGGGACGCCCTCAGCGGCAGCGGCTGCCGTTAAGCCATCGACCAGTGAACGTGTTGTGGCACTCAATGCATCAAAAAATCCTGGCTTGCTGATTTCAGCCAAGGTGGCCAAGCCGCAAGCGGTGGCCACTGGGTTGCCGCTCAGTGTGCCGGCTTGGTAAACAGGGCCCAAAGGTGCGAGCTGTTCCATGACAGCGCGCTTGCCACCGAATGCTGCCAATGGCATGCCGCCGCCAATCACTTTGCCCATGACCGTCATGTCGGGCTCAAAGCCTGAAATGCTTTTGGCGTAAACACTTTGAGCGCTACCCAAAGCCACGCGACAACCGGTCATGACTTCGTCAAACACCAACAGCGCGCCGTACTGACTGCACAGCTCGCGACAGCGTTTCATGAAGGGCACGCTAGCGCGCACAAAGTTCATGTTGCCTGCAATGGGCTCGATCATGAGGCAGGCCAATTCAGGACCGTGAATTTTGAAAGCTTCTTCCAGTTGCTCGATGTTGTTGTACTCGAGCACCAAAGTGTGTTGCACCACTTCGGGCGGCACGCCTGCGCTGGTGGGGTTGCCAAAGGTGGCTAAGCCTGAGCCGGCTTTGACCAGCAAGGCATCGGCATGGCCGTGGTAGCAGCCTTCAAACTTGATGATTTTGCTGCGGCCTGTCGCACCGCGCGCCAAGCGCAATGCGCTCATGCCTGCTTCGGTGCCGGAGCTGACCAAGCGCACCATGTCCATGGAGGGCACCAGTTTGAGCAAGGCTTCGACCAATTCCACTTCACGCTCAGTGGGGGCACCAAAAGAGAAACCATCAAGTGCGGCTTTTTGCACGGCTTCTAAAACAGCAGGGTGGCCATGACCCAAAATCATGGGACCCCAAGAGCCGATGTAGTCGATGTATTTTTTGCCGTTGGCATCCCAAAAATAAGCCCCTTCTGCGCGCTTCACAAAGCGGGGTGTGCCGCCCACCGCGCGAAAAGCACGCACAGGAGAGTTGACGCCGCCAGGTATGACTTTGCGGGCGCGCTCGAACAGGGTGTCGTTGAGGTCAGTGTTTGGTTTCATTGATGGACATTTCAAAAAAATCTGCGTTCATGTCGGGGCCGTCCGCTTCAGACTCATCGTCCTCGGCATCGGGCAGCGCCCAAAATAGGCGATCGGGGATGACCTTGCCCATGCCGGGGCGAAAGCCCTCGTCTAAGCAACGGTCTAAATAATGTAAGGCTTCGCTGGCGGCTGCCGATAGATCAAGGCCGGTGGCAATGAGGGCGGCCAGGGCTGCCGAAAGCGTTTCACCTGCGCCACTGAAAACAGCTTCAATGCGCTCAAATTTCTCATGACCCACCACGGTTTCGGGGGTGGCCAAGACATTGTCAATGTGTTGGTCGTTGGCGGTGATGCCTGTGACCAAGGTGTAGGGCACGCCCAACTCGGCCGCAGCTTTGGCAATGTCGCGCGGGCCCGGGTTTTTTTCGCTGGACCAATCGGGCAGAAGCCATCGGCGCAAGGTGCTGTGATGCCCCACCAAAATGCTGGTTTGTGGTAGCAACAACTCGCGAAACGCGTCAAGGTATTGATCTATTTTGTCGTCTTCCCACCAAGACAAATTGGGCATGTAGGCCACCACGGGCACACCGTCATAGTCGGCGGTGAGTTCTGCAATGATGCTGATATTTTCAGCACTGCCCGCAAAACCAACTTTGATGACCTGGGGTGGAATGTCTTCTAAAACAGCCCTGGCCTGATCGCCCACGGCTTCTTCATCAAGGGGGAAAAAGTCAAAAATTTGGGCTGAGTCACGGGCGTAGGCTCCTGTGAGAACAGGCAGTGCATGCGCGCCTACCGAGGCAATGGCCAAAACATCGGCGCTGATGCCACTGGCACCGCTGGGATCGGAGGCATTGAACACCAAAACGCAAGCAATGACGGCTTCTTCCTCGCTTTCGAGGTCGTCTTCAGGCGGGTCTGACGGCGGTAATGTAGTGGTCATGAGTTACAGAGAAGCCCGATACAATCTCTTCATTCTATTCGACACCGGTGACCCACTGTGACTGATACTAAAACTTGGATGTGCTTAATTTGCGGCTGGATTTACGACGAGGCCGCTGGTTGCCCTGAAGATGGCATTGCCCCTGGCACCCTTTGGGCCGACGTGCCCATGAACTGGACCTGCCCCGAGTGTGGTGCCCGCAAAGAAGACTTCGAAATGGTGGCCATCTAAGGTGCTCTGCTTCGGCCGCACTGGGCCGAATTCAGCTTATTTTTTTCACAACGGCATAGCGCGCCAAGGTTTTCTCTCGGGCCTCTGAATGGTTGACCACTGGCAGGGGATAGTTTTTTCCTAGTGTAATGCCTGCAGCTTGAAGGGCCAAGGGTTTGGCACTCCATGGTGCGTGAATGTCGGCGCCCTCAAGCCCAGCCAACTGCGGTAAATACCGTTTGATAAATTTACCCTTTGGATCGAACTTTTCACTCTGCGTCACAGGGTTGAAAATGCGGAAATAAGGTTGTGCATCGCAGCCACTTGAGCTGGCCCACTGCCAGCCCCCGTTGTTGGCTGACAAGTCAAAGTCAATGAGGTGCTGGGCGAAATACTTTTCGCCCCATCGCCAATCGACCCCTAAATCTTTGGTGAGAAAAGAGGCTACCACCATGCGAAGTCGGTTGTGCATGTAGCCCGTTTGATTGATTTGCGCCATGGCCGCGTCCACCAGGGGGTAGCCAGTTCGGCCCTCGCACCAAGCCGCAAACAAGGCCTTGCCATGAGGGCCATGGTCCCATTGAATGGCGTCATAGTCGGGTTTGAAGCAGCGCTCGGTGACATGCGGAAAATTGGCCAGAATTTGAGCATAAAAATCGCGCCAAATAAGCTCGGAAAGCCAAACGCTGGCGCCTTCGCTTGTTTTGTAACGGCGCCATGCCTCTAAGGCCAATTGCCGAATGGAAATGGTGCCAAATCGCAAGTGCACGCTTAAATAACTGGGGCCTTTGACCGCTGGGAAGTTGCGTGTTTCCTCGTAGCGATCGATGCGGTGCAAGAAGTCATCTAACAAGGCCTGAGCGCCCGTTGCGCCCGGTTTGTAATGAAGCGCAAGCAAGTCGATGTTTTCAAAGTCGATGTCGGACAGGGTTGGAACGGGCAAACGGTGCTGAGCGGGCCTAGGCACCAAGGCTGAGGCATGCTCAGCCACGGGGTGGGCGGCTAAATCTTCGGGCTGAATTTTTTTCAGCCAAGCGTTTTTGTAGGGAGTGAACACGGTGTAGGGGTTGCCCGCCAAAGTGAGCACTTCTTGCCTTTCAAAGACCACATGGTCTTTGTAGGTATGAAAGGCAATGCCTGCATTGGCCAAACCGCCTCGCACTTGGGCATCGCGGCCCAGGGCAGCAGGCTCATCGTCGTGGTTGGTAAAGACGGCTTGCGCCTCGAGTTGCTTGGCCAAATGGGGAATTTCCTTGAGGCTGTTGCCATGCAAAACAATGAGCCCCAATTGCGGTGCCAGAGAAGCCTCTACCCCCGCCTCAAGTGCCGAGGCTCTGAGCGAATTGTCCAATTCCACCAAAGATTCTCGAATGAAAGCCACCCGCCGGTCTTGGCTGGGAAGGTGCTGGAGGATTTCGGTGTCGAAGACAAAAACACAGTGCACTTTGTTGCAGTTTTTGAGGGCGTGGAACAGGGCGGCGTTGTCTGCAACGCGTAAATCTCGCCGAAACCAGACCAAGCCGGTAGAAAAGGTTTTGTGCATGGGTTGGAGGCCGTTAAAATTGGGACATGTCTGCCGATTTTGCCTCCTCTCAGCTTTCGCATCATTTTTTGATTGCCATGCCCGGTCTGGAGGACCCTACTTTTGCCAAGAGTGTGGTTTATTTGTGTGAGCACTCAGAGCGGGGCGCCATGGGCTTGATCATCAACAAGCCCGGCGATCTCAGTTTGAAGCATTTGTTCGACAAAGTCGACCTCCCATTGCACCGTTCAGACTTATTGCAATCCAATGTATTGCATGGCGGCCCGGTTCAAACCGAGCGAGGCTTTGTGCTGCACGATCCTATTTGGCTGGCAAGCGCCGAAAACTCAGAAGCCAGTAAAGCGCCGGCAGATGCCGAAGAAGCCGATCAAGCAGAACCTGCAAGCTCCATCTACGCTTCAACTTTAAGCGTTCCGGGAGGTTTGGCCATGACCACCTCTAAAGACGTCCTTGAAGCCTTGTCCAACGGCTCTGGACCCAAACGTGTCTTGGTGACCTTGGGTTATGCCTCGTGGGGCGAGGGACAGCTTGAATCTGAAATTGGTGAAAACAGTTGGCTAACTGTAGAAGCCAACCCTGACATTATTTTTGAAACACCCATCGAGCAGCGCTACGAAAAGGCTTTGGCCCTTTTGGGCTTGCAGCCTTGGATGCTTTCTACCGTGGCAGGTCACGCATGATGCTAGACCAGGCGCTCACTGTGCCTGCGTCTCAGCAGAGTTTTTTGGCTTTCGATTTTGGTCTCAAACGCACGGGTGTGGCGGTCGGCAATCGAATGTTGAAACAGGCTACACCGCAAGCCACGGTGGTGGCGGAAGGTGATGCGCGCTTTGCAATGATTGAAAAACGCATCAAAGAGTGGACGCCCGATGCCTTGGTGGTGGGTGTGCCTTTTCACCCAGATGGCGCTGCCCACGAAAACACATTGCGTGCGCAAAAGTTTGCCCGCCAATTGCGCGGCCGATTTGGACTCAATGTCTACGAAGTGGATGAACGCTACAGCACCACAGAAGCCATTGCCAGTGGTGCGAAGGATGCAGACGCCGCTTCGGCCTGCATCATTTTGGAACAATTCTTAAGGAGTCTGCCGTGAGTGCATTGGCTTTGAATGCGGAGGCGCTGTACGGCGAACTCTTGCGCGGTGTGCGATCGATGTGCACTGCTGAAACACGGTTGGTAGGCATCACATCTGGCGGCGCTTGGTTGGCCGAGCGTTTGCAAAAAGATTTGGGGCTGAGTGGCAAACACGGCAGCATTTCGTCGGCCATGCACCGAGATGACTTTGCGCAGCGCGGTTTGTCTGCAGGTGGGCAAACCACCTTGCCATTTGAAATTCAAGGCGCTGACGT
>CANHXV010000074.1 GCA_947464665.1 Comamonadaceae bacterium | reverse complement strand
TTTCGGATGGTGGCAGGGGATAATTCAAGCCCAGAAGCCTTAGAGAGCGTGCGGGAACCCACAGGCTGGCCGTCCGCAATGTAGCGTTCAACCAGCGCTTTGAGTAATAACTTGGCACGATCATCTAGCATTCGGTCATTTTAATGATGTAATTTGAGAATGAAATCTAAATTTCGTCATGTCGCGTTATTTGGCAAGTACCACACCATGGTCACGGGCGCCGCTTTGGAAAGCTCACGCCGAGTTTTGGACGATGTGGCCCAATTTGTCAGCCGCCTTGGCGCAGAGGTGGTGATGGAAAAAGGCACCTCAGAGCATTTGGGTCTGAATCTGTACCCAACCCTCACCATGGCCGAAATCGGCAAGCAGTGCGATTTGGGCTTGGTGATAGGCGGTGACGGCACCATGCTGGGTATCGGCAGGCAAGTCGCATCTTTTGGACTTCCCCTCATCGGCATCAATCAAGGTCGTCTAGGCTTTATCACCGACATCCCCATTGAGGAATACGCCAAGACACTCCAACCCATGCTCATGGGTCAATTTGAGGAAGAGCAACGCAGCATGCTGCATGCGCAAGTTTGGCGCGACAAGCACTGTGTCTTTGACGCCTTTGCCATGAACGACGTGGTGGTTAACCGCGGTGCCACTTCAGGCATGGTGGAGCTGCGCATTGAAGTTGACGGCCGCTTTGTGGCCACGCAGCGTGCAGATGGTTTGATTGTGGCTACGCCCACTGGCTCAACGGCTTATTCATTGTCAGCTGGCGGCCCCTTGATGCACCCCAACTTGGGGGGCTGGGTCATTGCACCTATTGCACCTCACACTCTTTCAAACCGCCCCATCGTGCTGCCAGACACTTCCAAAATCAGCATTGAGGTGGTGTCTGGCCGCGACGCCAGCGCCAACTTTGACATGCAGTCCTTGGCCAGCCTCATGATCGGCGATCAAATTACCGTAGAGCAGTCTTCCCACAAAGTGCGTTTTTTACATCCGCAAGGTTGGAATTACTTTGACACCCTGCGCAAAAAAATGCACTGGAACGAAGGGGGCGTCTAAGCCATGGCTTTGCGACACATCAGCTTGCGCGACTTTGTCATTGTTCGCGAACTCGACTTAAACCTCTCACAAGGTTTTAGCGTGCTCACGGGCGAAACGGGCGCTGGCAAATCCATTCTGATTGACGCCTTGCAAATGGCATTGGGCGAACGTGCCGATTCGGGCGCAGTCCGAGAAGGAGCGACCCGCTGCGAAGTGTCTGCAGAGTTTGATTGCCCACCAAATGCGCATGCTGTTCTGGAAGAGGCTGGCTTTGAAGTTTCAGACACATTGCTGTTAAGACGCAGCGTCGACACTCAGGGCAAAAGCCGTGCATGGGTCAATGGCAGCCAAGCCACTGCCACGCAATTGCGAGCCTTGGGCGAGATGCTTTTAGACATTCATGGCCAACACGCATGGCAAAGCCTGACTCGGCCCGATGCCGTGCGCGGCTTGCTCGACGCTTATGCAGGCCTTCACACTGAAGACCTCAAGGCTGCATGGCAAAGTTGGCGTCAAGCCCAGCAAGCGGTGCAGACAGCGCGCAATGCGCAAGATTCTTTAAGCCGAGAGCAAGAACGATTGGCCTGGCAAATTGGCGAGCTCGACAAACTCGCCCCAGCCTTGGATGAGTGGGATGACTTGAATTCACAACACACGCGACTGTCTCATGCACAAGCCCTGATTGACGCAGGTCAACATGCCATTGGTTCACTTGATGGCGATGAAGCCTCGCGCCTTGGCAGTGCCACAGGTGCCATCGGACTACTTTCCCAAGCCATTGCCCAGCTTCAAGATCAAGCTCACGTAGAACCCGAGTTTCAAAGCATTGCAGAAGTCTTGCAATCAAGCCTTGCCCAAGCCGAAGACGCCGCACATTCCTTGCAAGCCTACCTTCGCAAAACCGATCTCGACCCCGATCGATTGAACGAACTCGATCAGCGCTTGTCTCAGTGGTTGTCACTTGCGCGCAGATACAAGCGGCCACCAGAAGAGCTGGCGGCCTTGTTGGCCAGTTGGAAACAAGAGTTGAACGCACTTGAAGCCGCCAGTGATTTAGAAGGTCTTGAAGCCCAAGAAAGGTCAGCCGCGTTGGCTTACCAAACCGAGGCTAAAAAACTGTCGCAACAACGCAAAAAAGCGGCGCCCAAACTGGCTCAGGCTGTGACCACTGCCATGCAAAACTTGGGCATGCAAGGCGGCCGCTTTGAAGTGGCTTTGATCAGTCTAGAACAAGCGGCCCAACATGGCCTAGAAGACATTCAATTCTTGGTAGCAGGACACGCTGGCAGCACACCAAGGCCTGTTGGCAAGGTGGCATCGGGCGGCGAACTCTCTCGCATTGCATTGGCCATTGCGGTCACCACCAGCGAACTGGGCGAAGCTGGCACTCTGATTTTTGACGAAGTCGATTCAGGCGTAGGCGGTGCTGTGGCTGAAACTGTGGGACGGCTCATGAAACAACTGGGTATGCATCGCCAAGTATTGGCCGTTACACATTTGCCGCAAGTCGCTTCATGCGCTGACCATCACCTGCTGGTCAGCAAAGCCAGCAGCAAAGAAGGTGTGAGCAGCAGCGTGACGCCCATTGCAGGTGAGCAACGCGTCACTGAAATTGCCCGCATGCTTGGCGGAGAAAAGTTATCCGCCACCACGCTGGCACATGCCCGCGAAATGCTCACCAAGTAAGTTCCAGAAATTTTCCCTCTATGGAAATCGTCTTAATTACAGGCATGTCGGGTTCTGGGAAGTCTGTAGCTTTGCACGCCCTGGAAGACGCTGGTTTTTATTGTGTCGACAACCTCCCCCCAGAACTGCTCATTCCTTTTGCTGAATTAGAGCGCGATCAAAAAGAAGAGCGTGTGGCCATCGCCATTGATGTTCGCAGTGCCACCTCATTGCCCCTCATGCCAAGTCAGCTTGAAGTTCTTCGAAACCTTGGCTTCAAAGTCACTTCCATTTATCTTGACGCAGCCTCTGACACCTTGCTCAGACGTTACTCCGAAACCAGACGGCGCCACCCCTTGTCGGGCCGAAATGCCGTCGAAGGCGAACGCGCGCTGACCGAGTCGATTGAATACGAACGCGAACTCTTGTCTCGCTTAAGAGAAAACGCGCACGTCATCGACACCAGTTTGCTTCGCGCAGCTCAACTCCAAAGCTACGTGAAGTCTTTGGTGAATTCGCCCACTGCCAAACTCACCTTGGTCTTTGAGTCGTTTGCTTTCAAACGCGGCATACCATTGGACGCCGACTATGTGTTTGATGTTCGAATGTTGCCAAATCCGCACTATGAGTCGGCTCTGCGACCCATGTCAGGCAAGGACGAGCCGGTTCAAAAATTTTTAGGCGCTTACGAAGAAGTCAATTTGATGCAAAGTCAAATTGAAAACTTCTTAGATCAGTGGCTGCCTGCACTTGAAAAAGACCATCGCAATTACATCACGGTTGCCATTGGCTGCACAGGCGGTCAACATCGTTCTGTGTATTTGGTCGAAAAACTCAGCCAACGCTTTGCCGCACAGTGGCTCACACTCAAGCGTCACAGAGAGTTAGACAGCAAATGACGCACGGGTGTTGGCAAACCCAACACCATCCAATCTTTTTCAGAAAACCAAGCGCCAGCATGGGGTGCACGAGGCGCTTTTTTCAGTTGCACTTTCACCACATGACAATGCAAATCTTTGTGAGTGAGGACGTGCTTGAAGGCTGGCAACACCTCTAAGTCCATGGCAGCTGAAGAAGTTGCTGTTGCAGTTTTGTCCAAATTTAAGAGCTTCGCCTTAGGTTCAAAAACCGCCCGCAATGAGGCTTCTGAATCAAATAAAGGCAAGCTGTAAAGACTGGCCCAAATACCCCGAGGGGGCCGCTTCTCTAGCCAAACTTGGCCCTTCGTGTTTTGGGCCAACAACAGCCAATGCACTTCGCTGCTGCGTTTGATTTTGCGAGTTTTGACAGGAAATTTTTCAGGCACACCCAAGGCAAAGGCTTTGCATGTCTGACGCACAGGGCAAGCTTGGCAATGGGGTTTGCGCGGCAAACAAAGTGTGGCTCCCAAATCCATGAGCGCTTGCGAATAACGGGGCATAGCCGTTTTAATTTGACGCGTCGGCAAGGCGTTTTCAGCCAACTGCCACAATGCTTTTTCATTCTTGCTGACAGACAAGTCGGCGTCATAAGCCCAAACCCGTGTGAGCACCCTCTTCACGTTGCCATCCATGATGGCGACACGCTCAGAAAAACAAAACGAAGCCACTGCGGCGGCCGTTGAACGGCCAATGCCAGGCAACGTGATCAATTCGGCCGCTGTGACCGGAAATTTGCCGCCAAATCGCGTCACCACATCTTTCGCACACTGGTGCAAATTCCGCGCGCGACTGTAATAACCCAAACCACTCCACAGTCCCATGACTTTGTCTTGGGGCGCTGCCGCCAAGTCAGCCACATTGGGAAAGTGCTGCAGGAACTTGTCGTAGTAGTCCAGAACGGTGCTCACCTGAGTTTGCTGCAACATGATCTCAGACAACCACACTCTGTAAGGGTCTTGGGTGTTTTGCCATGGCAAGTGATTGCGGCCGTGAATCTTTTGCCAAGCCACCAGTGTCTCTGCCAATGGGGGCGAGTTTTTCAATGTTTTTGACATACCGGGCAGAAAAAAGTGGAGCGCTGGCCTTGCACAATTTGCTTGATGGGCGTGCTGCAAACTCTACAAGGCAAACCCGTTCTGCCGTACACAGAAGCCTCCAACTGAAAGTACCCTGTGTTGCCTTGCGCGTTGACAAAATCTTTCAAGCTGCTGCCACCTTGTTCCACCGCTCTGGCCAACACTTGCCTGATGGCAGCATGCAATTTGGCTACCCGGGTTGGACTGACTTTGTGAGCCTTGACGGTTGGCCTGATACCAGACATGAACAAAGCTTCAGAAGCATAAATATTGCCCACCCCCACCACCACATCGCCCGCCAGCAAAACCTGTTTGATGGGGGCTGAGCGTTTTTTTAAACCTTGTTGAAACAACTTGAGTTCAAAACCATCGGTCAGTGGCTCCATACCCAATTTTCCCAACAGCTTAGAGGCCGGCGCATGTTGTTCTGAATCAGACCAAACAGCGGCTCCAAAGCGGCGCGGGTCATGCAGACGCAAAACACCTTGGGTCGTGACCAAGTCCATGTGGTCGTGCTTGCCCGCTTCTGCTTGTGAAAGGGCGAAATTTAAACTGCCTGACATGCCCAAATGCAGCATCAAAATACCCCGGTCCATGTCAAGCAAAAGGTACTTACCGCGACGCCGCACGCCTATCACGCTCTGCCCCACCAAAAGGGAGGGCGAAACGCCCAAGGGCCACCTCAAAGGCTTACCCATGTGCAAGGCCAAAACCCGAGCACCCGCAATTCGACTGGCAAAACTCAGTCTAGTGACTTCGACTTCTGGTAATTCAGGCATGGGTACGCTTCAAATACGGGGTGAAATAGGTGAACTGGCGCTATTCAGTCCCAGCCCGTGGATTATGATGGCTTCATGAAGTATTGGCTCTCTTCTTTGGCATGGGTCTGGGCAACAGCAGGTGTTTGTGCCCAACCGCCTGTGCAAAACTCAAACCTCAATGCGGTTTTGTTTTACCAATTGTTGTTAGGCGAACTCAGCGTCCAAGCCGGAGAGCCTAGCTCAGGATTTGCCATCATTTTGGATGCCGCAAGAAAAACCAAGGACGAAGCCTTGTTTCAACGCGCCACCGAACTGGCGCTGCAATCTAGATCTGGTGAGGCTGCCTTACAGGCCGCTAGAAGTTGGAAATCAAGTTTGCCGGATTCCAAAGAAGCCAATCGCTACATTTTGCAAATTTTGCTGGCACTCAATCGCATCGATGAAGCTGGGCGCGCTTTAAAGGCCAGCATTGCCAGCTTGCCCCTTCAAGAACAATCGGCAGCCATTGGTTCTATTCCGCGCGTGTTTGGCCGTTTGCAAGACAAAAACTTAGCCGCCAAAGTGGTCGAGCAAGCGCTCGTTACGGCCATTCAAAACCCCGAAACCGCAGCAACAGCCTGGACTACCATTGGCCGCATGAAACGCGATGCGGGCGAAATTCAGCCTGCTGCAGAAGCTGCTCGCGCCGGCTACGCAGCCAACGGAAAAGCTCCTGGCCCCATCATGTTGGCCTTGAGCCTTATGAATGTGGTACCGAGTGAAGTGCAGCCCATGATTTCTCAATACATGGCTGGCGATGCCTTGCCTGATTTGCGTCTTGGCTATGCACGCACTTTGATTGATCTCGACCAAATGCAGCCCGCTTTGGCTCAACTCAATCAACTCACCAAGCAACACCCCAATTTTGCACAGGGTTGGTTGTTTTTGGGTTTGCTACAAAGTGACTTGTCGCAAGTTTTACTATCCGAGCAGTCGCTCAAGCAATACATCAAGCTGGTCGATCAAGCCAAGGATGCCGATCAATCTGGCGGTTTGTCAGAAGCTTACTTGGCCTTGTCGCAAATGGCCCAAAAGCAAGGCAAATGGACCCAAGCAGATGAGTGGTTAGCGCGCATTCCGCCCAACGCAGATCCTCTCAAAGTAGCAAGCAGGCGCGCCGCCTTGTTGGCTCAGCAAGGTCGCAAATCGGATGGCCTGAAGATCCTTGAGCAAGTGAAGGTGAACAATCCTCAAGAAGCCCGACTTAAAGCTTTGGCGCTGTCCCAATGGCTTCGCGAAGACAAGCAAATCACTGCCGCATTGACGACCATCGAACAGGCCTTGGCGCAGTTTCCGACAGATACAGATTTGCAATCTGAATTGGCCATGCTCTGCGAAAAGTTAGGCCGCTTTGACCAAATGGAAAGCTTGTTGCGCGGCATCATGAAGGTCAAACCCAACGACGCCCATGCATTCAATGCCTTAGGTTACTCTCTGGCCGATCGAAAGATAAGGCTCGATGAAGCGCGCGAACTCATACTCAAAGCCGTGCAGTTAGCGCCTCGCGACCCCTTTATTCAAGACAGCTTGGGCTGGCTTGAATACCGCGTCGGCAACTTGGCTGAAGCCATCCGCATTTTGGAGGCCGCGTTCAAAGCTCGCCCAGATGCCGAAATTGCGGCGCACTTGGGCGAGGTCTACTGGCAATCAGGGCAGAAGGATAAAGCTGGCACCATTTGGCGAGAAGGCCTGATGCTTAAATCTGACAACGATACCCTGCTTGAAACCCTCAAGCAATTCAACTTCAGACCTTGATGGGCCATGTGCGAGATGCGCAAAAATCGTTTGGTCTGGCTGTGTATTTCAATCGCCTTTTGGATGGGGGCATGCTCAACGAGGCCTGTCGCCAAACAAACTTTCACGCCACCGCCTGCCAATTCTGAAAACTCACAGGTCGTCTCCGTTCAAGCCAGCCCCATTCCCCCTGCATTTAAAGCTGGCAGGTTTGCGCTACAAATTGACTCTCAACCGCCGCAGTCCTTCATCACCTCATTTGATTTAACGGGCGGCTGGCCAGATGGCGCACTCAACATCTACAACCCTTTGGGGATGCAAATGGCCCGCGTCGAATGGACAGCGCAAAGTGCTCGCCTTTTGCAAGGCAATCTGGTGCGCGAATCGATCAGCCTTGAGCGTTTGGTGTTGGAGTTGACTGGTGCGCAACTGCCCACCGCTGCTTTGGTTGATTGGCTTTCAGGCAAACCTACACCTGCTGAAGGCTGGAACGTCGACGTCAGCGAATGGCATTTGCGTCGCTTGGTTTTGGAAAGGGTTCAGCCTGCGCCGCGAACCGTTCTTCGAATTGCGTTTGAATCATGACGTCTTTGCACCATGTCTTGGCGCCAGCCAAACTGAATTTGTTTTTGCACATCACAGGTCGCAAAGACAACGGCTATCACCTGCTGCAATCGGTGTTCATGCTCATTGATTGGTATGACATTCTGCACTTTGACCTTCGACGGGATGGCCAAGTCAGCCGCGAAGATCTGACCTTGAAACTGCCAGACGATGACCTCATTACTCGCGCTGCCAGGCTTTTACAACAGGCCAGTGGCACCTCCTTGGGTGCTCACATCGCCATTGAAAAGTCCATCCCAGCGCAAGCCGGCATGGGAGGCGGATCTTCCGATGCGGCCACCTGCCTGCTGGCATTGAACAAGCTTTGGAATCTGAATTTCACGGTCAATCAACTGGCCGAGCTGGGTTTGAAACTTGGGGCTGATGTACCGTTCTTTCTCAGAGGAAGAAATGCATGGGTAGAAGGCGTAGGTGAAATCATCACACCCATTTCCGTGCCGCCCGCCCAGTTTGTCGTGATCAAACCGCCAGAAGGACTGGAAACTGCCAAAATTTTTGGCTCTGAAGCCTTAAACCGAGAGTCAAAGCCTGCTACAATTTCGGTCTTTGCAGCAAACCCGTTCGGCTTCGGCCATAACGACCTGCAACCAGTGGCTCAGCGCCTCTGCCCCCAAATCAGCGAAGCAATAGATTGGCTAGAAACAGCCAGGCTTGAAACAGCCAGTCTAAAGCCAGCTGTTGTCAAAGGCAGAATGACAGGCTCCGGGAGTGCAGTGTTTGCGCAAGTGCCACGCGGCACGAATTTAAGCCAAATGCCTCAAGTTCCAACAACTTGGTCCCTTTGGCAAATTCGAATGTGTGGCAATTTGGAAGTTCATCCTCAAAAGGGCTGGGCCTCCAGCGACGATTGATCGGTCGGCAGCTTTAGATTTTCTTCAGTTGCCAACCCGTGTAGGGGAGTCGCCAAGTTGGTTAAGGCACCGGATTTTGATTCCGGCATGCGAAGGTTCGAGTCCTTCTTCCCCTGCCAAAACTTTCACAAGCCGTCAAACGCCATGTGATGTGATGCGCGGTCATTCGCGCAGTGATTGAAATTTATGCGGTAAGCCGCATCGGCCCATCATTTGATCGCTCAAAAGTTCATGCTGCAACCCAACTCAAATTCACATTCTGACTTCATGGTTTTCACTGGCAATGCCAACCCCGTGTTGGCGGCTGAAGTTGCCTATGAGTTGGACGTATCGCTTGGTTTGGCCGACGTTGGCCGCTTCTCTGATGGAGAAGTCAGGGTTGAACTCAAACAAAATGTGCGCGCTCGCGATGTGTTCGTCATTCAGTCTACGTGCGCCCCCACCAACGAAAACATGATGGAACTGCTGATCATGGTCGACGCATTAAAGCGCGCCTCAGCAGGTCGAATCAGCGCCATCATTCCTTATTTCGGCTACGCCCGCCAAGACCGTCGCCCACGCTCAACACGCGTGCCCATCACGGCCAAAGTGATTGCCAACATGCTTCAAGCAGTGGGCGTGAATCACGTCCTCACCATGGACTTGCACGCCGACCAAATTCAAGGTTTCTTCGACATCCCCGTCGACAACATTTACGCCTCTCCCGTGCTTCTGGGCGATCTGCTCCAAAAGA
>CANHXV010000073.1 GCA_947464665.1 Comamonadaceae bacterium | reverse complement strand
GGGCATCTCGAATACGATCGACATCTGTTTCAACAGAAACATCGATGTTGTTAACGACTTGAATTTGGGGGGCCGCAAATGTGGTCAATGCCAGTTTTTCTTTCAGCTTTTCCGCCGCAGGCTTCATGAGACTGGAATGAAAAGGCGCTGACACAGGCAAGTTCAAAGCACGCTTTGCACCCATGGCTTTTAAAACTTCACAGGCTTTTTCAACGGCAACTTTGCTACCCGCGATGACGGTTTGAGCGGGGTCATTGAAGTTCACAGCCTCAACGACTTCACCACTGTCTGAGGGAAAAGTGGCTTTGGCTTGCGCACACCCCTCAATGACTTTCGCGGCATCCATTCCCAGAATGGCTGCCATGGCACCTACACCTACGGCCACCGCATCTTGCATAGCAGCAGCACGAAATCTAACCAAGGGGGCTGCCTGCGCCAAGGTCAAAACACCCGCAGCCACAAGGGCCGAATACTCACCCAAGGAATGTCCCGCCACCACGACGGGTTGAGCTCCGCCTTCGGCCAACCATGCACGATAGGCCGCAATGGCAGAAACCAACATCACGGGCTGCGTGTTGGTGGTTAGGGCCAAGGCTTCTTTAGGGCCATGATGAATCAAGGCACTCAAGTCTTCTCCCATCGCATCCGAAGCCTCTTTCAAGGTTTCAATGACGGCTGGATGATTGCCCCAAGCATCCAGCATACCCACTGATTGGGATCCTTGACCTGGAAAAACGAATGCAAATAGACTCATGATTTCAAAACGCGATTGCTCAATATTTTAAGAGGACCGAGCCCCAAGT
This sequence comes from Comamonadaceae bacterium, assembly GCA_947464665.1. Lineage (GTDB taxonomy): Bacteria > Pseudomonadota > Gammaproteobacteria > Burkholderiales > Burkholderiaceae_C > Limnohabitans_A. The sequence continues at coordinate 8,641 of CANHXV010000073.1, read as the reverse complement.
AAATCCACCTCCAACGCCTTCTAGCATCAGCGTTTGGCCTTTGGTAATTTGTCCAGAGCGCACGCCATGATCAAGCGCCAAAGGGATTGAGGCGGCAGAGGTGTTGCCATGTTGATCGACTGTGACAATGACTTTGTCCATTGACATTTTGAGTTTTCGCGCAGTGCTTTGCATGATTCGAATATTGGCTTGATGGGGGATCAGCCAATCAATGTCACTGGCCTTCAATCCGGCCTTGCTTAAAGATGCAAGGGCTGTTTCTTCAAGAACGCCAACAGCCAATTTGAAAACGGCTTGCCCATCCATTTTCAAAACGGGATCGCCCAAAATACCCCCCCCAGAAACGTGCCCAGGTACGCACAAAATGTCTGAATATTTGCCATCAGCGTGAATGTCGGTTGCCAAAATACCAGGCGTGCTGGAAGCCTCCAACACAACGGCACCAGCGCCATCACCAAACAACACGCAGGTGGTACGGTCTTTGAAATCGAGGATGCGGCTAAAGACTTCTGCACCGATCACCAGGGCTCTCTTGGCTGTACCCGTTTTAATCATGGCGTCTGCAACGGTCAAAGCATAAATGAAGCCACTGCAAACCGCTTGCACATCAAAAACGGGGCAGCCCACAATGCCTAATTTGCTTTGCAGCAAGGCGGCGGTAGAGGGAAAGACCATGTCGGGTGTTGAGGTGGCCACAATGATGAGATCAATATCCGATGGCTGACAACCTGCCGCTTGAATTGCGCGCTGTGCTGCCTCAAGCCCTAAATCACTGCTTCCAACCCCTGCATCTACAAAATGACGGGCGCGAATGCCTGTTCTTTCTACAATCCAATCGTCAGAGCTTTCGATACCTTGGACCGCCAGTTCAGCGACAAGATCGGCATTGCTTAGTTTTCTTGGAGGCAAAAAGCTGCCAGTGCCAGAAATACGAGAATAAATGGTCATTCGATAGCGGCCGAGTTGGCTGAATTTTCACTTAACACCTGTGCATTCAACAAAGGAGCCGCATGTGCAATCCGAGCAGCAACACGACTAAGCAGTTGATGTCTCGAAGCATCATACGCTCGGTTCAAGGCGACCCCGAACGCCAATTCATCCGCAGAGCCATGACTTTTGAAAACCAAGCCACGCAAGCCCAACAGCGCCGCGCCGTTGTAGCGACGATGGTCAACTCTATTTTTAAACGAATTTAAAACAGGATAGGCAAAGATGGCTGCAATTTGGGTGAAGATATTGCGAGAAAATTCGGATTTCAGAAATCCACCCATCATGGTGGCCAAGCCTTCACTGGCCTTCAGGGCCACATTTCCAACAAAACCATCGCACACCACAATATCGACAGTACCCTTGAAAATGTCATTTCCTTCGACATTGCCGTAAAAATTTAAATCGCCGGAGTTAGCCGCAGATCGCAGCAATTCACCGGTTTTTTTGATGATTTCATTGCCTTTAATGGCTTCTTCGCCAATATTTAAGAGGCCCACACTGGGGCTTTCATTGTCTTGCAAGACAGAAACCAAAGCTGAGCCCATCACCGCAAACTGCAAAAGATGTTCAGGCGAGCAATCAACATTGGCACCCAAATCAAGCATGGTAGTACCTCCGCCCTTGAAATTTGGCATTTGACCCGCAATGGCAGGTCGATCAATGCCATCCATGGTTTTCAGAACATAGCGCGCGATGGCCATCAATGCGCCAGTATTGCCAGCCGAGACAGCTGCATCGGCCTGGCCCGACTTCACCAATTCAATGGCTATGCGCATGGAGGAGTCTTTTTTCTTGCGCAGGGCCAACTCTACAGAGTCATCCATGCCAACGACCTCAGTGGCTTCAACCACGACTGCGCGCTCATGCCGGAATGAAGCCAATGCGTTTGCTTGACCCACCAATTGCAAGCGCGCTTCAGGGTGAGTGTCCAGAAAATGAAGGCAAGCGGGCAACGTGACCTTCGGCCCGTGGTCTCCCCCCATGCAATCTACTGCAAGGGTGAAAAATTCTTTGGATGACATGTTGTCAATAGACACAAATACAAAGGCCCGAGGCTACCTTGTATGTAGCATCGGGCCTGTATTTCAAGCGTCGATTAGGCTTCTGACTTGTTTTTCAGAACTTGGCGACCACGGTAAAAACCGTTGGGGCTGATGTGATGACGCAAATGAGTTTCGCCGGTTGTAGGCTCGACCGCAATACCAGGCACATTCAGCGCATTGTGCGAACGGTGCATGCCACGCTTAGAGGGTGACTTTTTGTTTTGTTGAACAGCCATGGTGGCTCCTTGGATGCGTTGAAAGCAGCGTTGTTGAAGATCAGGACAATTGTCCTTTTCAGCTCAAGCGCAAGAAGCGCAACGCGGCTTTGGGTTAAACAGTGAGTGAACTTACGCGCCCTGTGGGGCACTAAGCCGCTGATTATAGCCCAAAATTTTTGACCGATCTAGGGCTTTAATTGGGTTTATTCTTCAATTTTGCCAATGCAGCAAACGGATTAGGGCGAGCTTCCAAGGCCTCCTCAAAAGCCTCATCTACCGCCGACATGGGCACCAAAGTGGGGCAGGCCACATGCATGGGCACAATTGGCGCAGACATGATGAGCTCATCTTCAATGAGCTCAAAAACATTGAATTCAGCCGTTAAAACCAATAAATCCTCTTCAGATTCGTCGTCTTCCGCTTCAGCCGTCGCTTCATCTGAAACAAATCGAAAGGTGGCGTTGGCTTTGACGGCCAAGTTGACCGGGGCCATGCATCTTTGGCACTGCATCTGCAAATCAACTTCAGCCTGCAATTGCATCCAAACTTGAGAATCGCCTCCCAAAATAGGTACCAACTCACATTGAATGGCCCATGAAACCTGGGTCGGCTGATCTGAATCCTTCAAAATGGTCTCAACAGGGGTGTCAGCCAACTCTGCCAATCTGGCAAACTGCGCCAGACTTTTATGCCCATCCAATCTCCGGCCTTCTTTTGCAAAAGCCTTGACGTTGAGGCGATTCAAATCAAAAAATTTTTCCATGCCTTCAGTGTAAGAGAATTGCGAGATGTCCAAAGACAAACAATCACCCACATTACCCACTTCTAGCCGACCCCTGATCTTGGGTTCGACTTCTCGTTACCGCAAGGAATTGCTGTCTCGGTTGAAAATTCCATTTGAATCCGTTGCACCGAATGTGGATGAAACACCTCACAATCAAGAGTCACCTAAAGATTTGGCACTGAGATTGGCTCTTGCCAAGGCTCGCGCTGTTGCTCTCAAAAACCCAGAGGCCGTCGTGATTGGCTCTGACCAAGTAGCAGATCTAGAAGGAATGCCCCTAGGCAAGCCCGGCAACCACACCAACGCCATCTTGCAACTGCAACGCATGCGTGGCAAAACAGTTATTTTTCAAACAGCACTGTCAGTTGTGTGTATTGCATCAGGCTATGAGCGCACTGATTTGGCCGCCGTGAAAGTGAAGTTTCGCGACTTAAGCGATGCTGAGATTGAGTCTTATTTGAGGGCCGAAGAACCTTACGACTGCGCAGGCAGCGCCAAAAGCGAAGGCCTAGGCATTGCGCTTTTGGAATCTATCGAAAACGACGATCCCACCGCCCTGATCGGTCTGCCATTGATCAGAACATGTCAGATGCTTCGAGAGGCAGGGGTGAAATTGTGATGCCACAAGCAACGCGCCAATTTGGCAAACTGTTTTTAGTGCCCGCCCCGCTTGACTTTGGTTGCGACGAAGACATCGATCTGAAACAAGTGATGCCAATTGGAACCCTCTGCGCGGCAGCCAACATCACGCACTGGATTTGCGAGAACGCCAAAACCACACGCGCCTACCTTAAGCGAATCGATGCCTGCACCCCTTTGAAAGTCAGCATCCAAACACAAACCATTGTCGAGTTGCCCAGACAAGTACACAAAAAAGGCGATCATCTGGGCGGTTTTGATGCCAAGCCATTGTTGACACCTGCACTGGAAGGTCAAGACTTAGGTCTGGTCAGCGAAGCAGGCATGCCAGCAGTCGCTGACCCTGGCAGTTCTGTGGTTCGGGCAGCGCACGAGCTTGGTATTCAAGTGATTCCGCTGGTCGGACCTGTTTCGCTTTTGTTGGCATTGGCCAGCAGTGGCTTGAATGGACAAAATTTTGCGTTTGTGGGGTACTTGCCCCAAGATCCCCAAGATCGCGCCAGAAGAATTAAAGAGTTGGAGCAAATCGCGCTGAAGTCAGGTCAAACTCAACTTTTTATTGAGACACCTTATCGCAATGCGGCACTTTGGTCTTCCCTGATTCAGACATTACTGCCGGGTAGTCGAATTGCGTTCAGCAGTGGTTTGACATTAACGAAAGCAGTGAATCAAAGTGGGACAGCCCAACAATGGCGAAAGTTGCCCTCAGGAAAAATGCCCGAAGGCCTGAATAATCAGACACCCGCTGTTTTTGCAATTGGTATTTAAGTCGCCAGGAAGCTTACTTAAAACCCTCAGAAAGTGATTAGCGAATAAGGCTGTTCGCGCGCATGGCCTTCCATGCCCCCTCACCCATGGCAGCGCCAAAGCGCTTCACCAGGCGTTCAGCGACGTTGTCATGGCGTGAATAGTCAACCAGGTCTTCCGCTTTCACCACTTCACGGGCCACGTGATCGAGGCTGGCCAATTCATCCGCCAAACCCAAATCAACCGCTTGCTGACCCGTCCAAAATAAACCACTGAACATGTCTGGGGTTTCTTTCAATCGATCACCACGGCCTTTTTTGACCACCGCAATGAACTGCGAATGAATGTGATTGAGCATGAACTGCGCATGCTTTCGCTGCGCCTCGGTCTGAGGGCTAAAGGGATCTAAAAATCCTTTGTTTTCACCAGCGGTCATTAGGCGTCTTTCGACGCCGAGTTTGTCCATCAAGCCCGTAAAGCCAAAACCATCCATGAGCACACCAATGCTCCCCACAATGCTGGCTTTATTGACATAAATTTTGTCTGTTGCCGCAGCGATGTAATAGGCTGCCGATGCACAGGACTCTTCAACCACGGCATAAATGGGTTTGCGATGAAGCTCTTTAAGTCGAACAATTTCATCGCTGATGATGCCGGCCTGAACAGGGCTTCCACCGGGCGAGTTGATGAGCAAGATCAAGGCTTGCGAGCCAGAGTCTTCCAAGGCAGCGCGCATTGAGGCCACCACATTTTCTGCACTGGCATCAGCACCATCGGCAATTTCACCTTTGATATTGACCAATGCAGTATGAGGCTTCGTGATGCTGGTAGAAGTTTGATTGTGCGAAAAGACTTGCCATAAAACCAACAGCCACAACAACAACCAACCCAGTCTAAGACCCATTTTCCATCGACGCGCAGCTTGCTGCTCTTTTAGATTGGACTGAACCAAATCTGACAAGATTTGTCGCTCCCAATTTGAATCAGTGCTTTGAACTGAAGACTGTGCAGATGCACCCAAGGGCGCCTGACGGTCCGTGGTCTGGTTGGGGATATTCGGTGACTCAGGATTTTCAGAACTCATGTGAACTCAAAAGGTTTTAAATTGAAATCAGTATGCCAGCGAACCACACCGCCTTGCTCAGATAAGGTGATTGGGATCAATCCGCCATTGCAAGGGCCGCCTGCGCAAGCACCAGAATCAGGCCGATACAAGGCCCCATGCGTGGCACAAATCAGAAACTGCCCAGTGGTGTCAAAAAAGCGGTTGGGCTGGAAATCCATTTCCATGGCCACATGGCTGCAACGGTTCAAATAAGCATGAACCACCCCTTTAAAACGGATGGCAAATGCCCTGCAAGTTTGACCGCCATAAATGACATCGAATGGAACAGCTATGCCCCCATCGCACAGGTCAGTTGAATTGCACAAAGGAATTGCTTTGCTCATGAAATCACCTCTAACAAACCACTTTCAGTTCAAATTTTAAATGCGGCCATTAGCCCACCCTGCTCAAGCATTTTCAAGCAACCACTGGCGCAGTTCCGCCACAGAATGGGCAATGAACTTTGGCTTTAAATCGTGAAAAGCATCGGGCTCGTGAGCGCCATAACTGACCCCGACACTGGCACATCCGGCATTCAAAGCCATTTGCAGATCGTGGGTGGTATCGCCAATCATCAGTGTTCGATCAGCATCCACACCAAACTCCTGCATCAGTTCATGGAGCATGATCGGACTAGGCTTGCCAGCTGTTTCATCTGCGGTACGTGAGCCATCAAACACGCCCTTCAAGTCAAGGTCATGCAAGGCCTCGTTCAAACCTTTGCGACTTTTGCCAGTGGCCACTGTTAACCAGTGATGTCGCAATTTCAACTCGACCAACATAGGCAAGACGCCGTCAAATAGAACTATGTCATTTTGATGCACCATGTAGTGATGGCGATAGCGCTGCCCAAGTTCTGGGTATTTCTCAACGGGCACATCTGGCGCAGCGTGCGCCAGCGCTTGCATCAGTCCCAATCCTATGACGTAAGACGCCGCTTCTTTGCTGGGTTCTTGCCCGCCGACGTCGACCACCGCACGTTGTATGCATCGCGTGATGATGGCAGTCGAATCAAACAGGGTGCCATCCCAATCGAAGGCGATCAGGTCAAACCGACGGGGGCGCAGACTTGGATTTGGCATGATTGACATACAGTTGCAGTTCAGAAGGCAGATTGGATTTCAACTCAACTCGCTTCCCAGTAGCAGGATGCGTGAACTGTAGTCGCCAGGCATGCAAAAACATGCGCTTTAGGCCCTGTTTTTGAACAGCCTTGTTCCATTCGAAATCTCCGTATTTATCGTCACCGGCAATGGGGTGCCCTTGAGAGGCTAAATGCACCCTGATTTGATGGGTCCGGCCCGTCTTGATGGTGACCTCCAGCAAGGTACAACCCACCAAGCGCTCAGCCACCTTGACCAAAGTGATGGAACGCATGCCGTCGGGATCCGCATTTGAAGTGATCTTCACTCGACGCTCGCCATCGGGTAAAAGGTATTTGTGCAACGCGCTGTCGATGACCTTTAACTTTTCTGGCCAGATGCCTTGCACCAAAGCAAGGTAAGTCTTGCCTGTTTCCCGCTCCCTGAATTGGTCTTGAAGGTGCTTGAGGGCACTTCTTTTTTTGGCCACCAACAAGATGCCGCTGGTTTCACGGTCCAAACGATGCACCAATTCGAGTAGTTTTGCCAAAGGCCTTGCCTGCCTCAACTGCTCAATCACCCCAAAACTGACGCCGGAGCCCCCATGCACAGCGACACCTGCCGGTTTGTCGATGGCCATCAAAGCGTCGTCTTCCAACAACAGGGGGAATTCTCGGCCGGGCGCTGGTCTGGCCGCCTTTTCAGCGACTTTGTCCGAAATTCTCACAGGCGGTAGCCTTACAACATCACCCGACTCAATGCGTGTATCAGCTGAGGCACGCCCCTTGTTCACTCGAACCTCTCCACTTCGGATGATTCGATAAATGTGTGTTTTGGGAACCCCTTTGAGATGCCGAATGAGAAAATTGTCCAAGCGTTGGCCAGCCGACTCCTCATCCACAGTCAGCCATTTGACCTCCACGGCCGGAAATGAGGCCACAGAAATGTCCGAATGTGCGGCTTGAGGCCCTATAATCTGATTCACCGGCGTTGTGCTGTAAGTGGTTGATTTGAATGGAAATGAATTCCTGATGACAGGAGTTTAGTCCACTCTCCACCAACAAGCGCCGTAAGTTCGTTGCCGCCACAAACGAAATCTGCAAACTGAAGGCCAGGGCTAACAGTGGCAGAGCACCTTTTTGGTTGGACCGATGCTTTGAAACCCAGATACGGAATATTTTTATTCAGCAGCTTCTCAGCTACTGAACGGATTGAATCGAAATGAGTGTTTTGTTTGGATCTTTGCTGTCTTTTTTGCAGTGGCTTTTTGCGCCACTCGAGACACTATTGCCTGCACACGTTCACAGCCTCGAATCTTCCACGCGCCCCTTTCCACATTCCAGCGACACATTTGCGCCCTTGAATGTCGGAATTTTTTGGCAATTCCCTTCGTTTCGAACGTCAGTCTCGGCACCGTTGGCTCCTTAAGAGCTGGTTGTTAAACAGGTGATCCGACCCCAACGCCACATTAGGCGGGGTATGTTTCACTGACATCTTGAAAAGAAGGGACGCATCATGAAACGGATGCTGATCAACGCCACGCAAGCAGAAGAACGCCGCTTGGCCATCGTCGATGGACAAAAACTCCTCGACTACGAAATTGAAATTGAAGGCCGCGAGCAACGCAAAGGCAACATCTACAAAGCGGTGGTCACGCGTGTCGAGCCATCACTTGAAGCCTGCTTCGTCGACTACGGTGAAGAGCGCCACGGCTTCTTGCCTTTCAAAGAAATATCCCGCCAATTCTTCTCTGAAGGCGTTCCTGTCAGCCAAGCCCGCATCAACGATGTGATTCGCGAAGGCCAAGAACTTTTGGTGCAAGTTGAAAAAGAAGAGCGTGGCAACAAGGGCGCGGCCCTCACCACCTTCATCAGCTTGGCCGGCCGATATGTGGTCCTCATGCCCAACAACCCTCGCGGTGGTGGCGTCAGCCGACGCATTGAAGGCGACGACCGCGCAGAACTCAAAGAAGCCATGGACCAGTTGGAATATCCCAAAGGGATGTCCATCATTGCCCGCACCGCTGGCATTGG
>CANHXV010000072.1 GCA_947464665.1 Comamonadaceae bacterium | reverse complement strand
TATGAGCGGCAATACCTTCGGCACCCTATTTTCGGTCACCAACTTTGGTGAATCCCACGGCCCAGCCATTGGCTGCGTGATTGACGGTTGCCCGCCTGGCATGCCGCTGTCTGAGGCTGACATCCAGCCCGACCTTGATCGCCGTCGCCCGGGCACCTCCAAATTTGTCACGCAGCGCAACGAACCCGACACGGTTCAAATTTTATCTGGCGTCTACCAAGGGCTCACAACTGGAACGCCCATTGCACTGCTCATTCAAAACACCGACCAACGCAGCAAGGATTACGGCGACCTCGTTCAAACCTTTCGTCCTGGCCATGCCGACTTTACGTACTGGCGCAAATACGGTTTGCGCGATCCGCGCGGCGGTGGTCGTTCATCCGCACGTTTAACAGCGCCCATGGTGGCGGCTGGTGCTGTAGCTAAAAAATGGTTGGCTGCTCAACATGGCACCACGTTCAAAGGCTGCATGACGCAGATTGGCGATGTGCCCATTGGTTTTGAAAGTTGGGAGCACGTTCATGACAATCCTTTTTTTGCACCGGTAGCAGATGTCACTGCGCTTGAAGATTACATGAACGTTTTGCGCAAGTCGGGCGATTCATGCGGCGCTCGTTTGCGAGTTGTTGCACAAGGCATGCCCGTCGGTTTGGGGCAACCTTTGTTTGACAAACTCGATGCTGACATTGCCTACGCCATGATGGGTATCAACGCCGTCAAGGGTGTTGAAATTGGGGTTGGGTTTGCATGCGTCACTCAAAAGGGCAGTGAACATGGCGACCCGATCACACCTGAGGGCTTTGTTGGAAACAACGCAGGCGGTGTATTGGGCGGTATCAGCACAGGTCAAGACCTGGAGGTATCCATTGCCGTCAAGCCCACCAGCTCCATACTGATTGCTCGTCCGTCCATAGATACTCAAGGCAAGCCTGTTGAGGTGCTAACCAAAGGTCGTCATGACCCTTGTGTTGGCATCCGCGCAACGCCAATTGCCGAAGCCATGTTGGCTTTGGTGGTTATCGACCACGTGTTGCAACACAGAGCCCAGTGCGGTGACGTCGTTCAGCCTGCCGACTCTTAAGGGGCTTCGATGCCCAATGCTGCAGCGGCCAACCGCCGCCAATTGATTCCGTTTGCGGCTGTTTCGGCCAGCTACTTCGCGCACATCGGATTTTTCAATCCCTATTTGCCACTTTGGTTGAAGGAGTTGGGGTTTGGTTTGGTTGCCATCAGCATCTTGACCTCTGTGCAGGCCGCGACTCGCTTGTTTGCGCCCTATGCTTGGGGCTGGCTCAGCGATCATACTGGCGAGAGGGTCAGTTTGCTCCGCTATGGCGCCACCGCCGCGATGCTCTGCGCATGCATTTTGTTTTTTGAATTAGGCCCCATCGGTTTGGGCTTGGTGCTGTTGGTCATGTTCACCCACACCAGTTCTATGATGCCGATGAGCGAGGCGGCTATGGCCCATTTGGTCAGTCAGGGTGGCGCTTTTGATGCCAAACGTTATGGTCGTGTGCGTTTGTTTGGCTCGATCGGATTTTTGTTCACGGTGTTTTTGGCAGGGGCTTGGTTTGAGCATTTCGGCATGCAGCATTTTCCTGGCTGGACCGTCCTCAGTTTGGCCGCTGTAGCAGCCAGTGTTTGGATGCTGCCTAATTTGAAAGAGGCTGTGCCTTTGCAAGAGACCAAGGTGGCTGTCTGGCCAGTACTGCGCCAAAAGCCTGTCATGTGGTTCTTCATTGCAGCATTTTTTCATGTGTTGTCGCACATGAGTGTGTATGTTTTTTTCTCCTTGTATTTGGACTCTTTGGGTTACAGCAAAGTCTGGATTGGCATGCTGTGGGCAGTCTCAGTGATTGTGGAAATTGGCTGGTTTTTCACACAAGCCAAATGGATGCCTAAGTTGTCCTTGACAGCGTGGTTGGTGGTTTGCTCTGTTGCCATGGTCTTGCGCATGGGCATGACAGCGCAATGGGCTGATGTGTTGTGGGTATTGCTGTTGTCGCAAGCTATTCATGCGCTCACATTTGCAGCTCACCATACTGCGTGCATTGCCCTCTTGTCGCATCATTTTCCAGGTCGTTTAAGAGGTCGAGGCCAGGCCCTGTACACAGTTATCGCATATGGTTTCCCTGGCGTGCTGGGGGGTTTGACTGGCGGCTTGTTAAGTGATCAATTTGGTTTGCAAAGTGTTTACTGGGTGTCCTTGGTCACGGCCCTGATAGCCACTGTCGCAGCCTACCGCGTTTGGCGTTTGCAGCACCCAGCAGATTCAGTGTAGCAGGCATGTTGAAGCTCTTCTGAAAAAACTCGCTCCAAGTTTGTCATGACCCTGATTCAAGAACCCATTCACATTGCGCCAGAGCTCTTGGGATGCTTGCCACCGCAAGTGGCCAGTTTGCTTTTGACGGGTCGGCGTTTGCAATTGCCTGGCCCCATGGTTTGGCACGAGTGGGGTCAAGAAGCTTTAGAGCAAGGTGCTTCAAGCTTGGTGTTGCTGCATGGTGGCAGTGGCAGTTGGACACATTGGATTCGAAATGTGGCGCCTCTTGTAGCAGATGGCTTTCATGTTTTGGCGGTTGATTTGCCTGGCTTTGGAGATTCTGCTTTGCCAGATTCTGGAGCTGATGTGGATGCATTGATTGAGCCTTTGCATGCGGCTTGGCAAACGCTGCGTGCTTCAGACCATGTGAGTTTCGTTGGCTTTTCTTTTGGCGGCATGACCGCAGCTCTGTGGATGCTTGCATACCCTCAGGATGCTTCAAACTTGATTTTGGTGGGATCGCCTGGTTTGGGGATTACATCACCCCACAGAGTACCCTTGAAAGGTTGGCGGCACTTGTCAACAGAGGACTTGCAAATTCAAGCGCACAGGCACAACTTGTTGGCCTTGATGTTGCACGATGAGAGTAAGCTCGATGAATTGGCCATGACGGTACACCGATTGAATGTGGCGCGCGATCGAATGCCGCGCAGGCGGCTATCGGGCACTCCCATCGTGGCCGATGCCCTGCCGCACATTGCGTGTCCGGTGCATGTCATTTATGGGGAGTGGGATGCGCTTTACCATGGGTGCATGACTGAAGTGGAAAGTCTTGTCAAAAACATCACCCCCCAACTGGCTTCTTGGCAATTGGTTTCTGGCAGTGGGCATTGGGTGCAGTTCGAAGCGCCCGAGGCTTTTCAGCTGGTTTTGAAAAAGACCTTGTAGGTGGCTCGGCTCAAGTCTTGGCTTGAGCGGCAGAAACTGCGGCCCTTAAGCCCAATAAATAACTGTCAACACCAAATCCTGCAATTTGCCCTTTTGCAATTTCTGCAATGACCGATTGGTGCCGGAATGCTTCGCGAGCATGGATGTTGGACATGTGCACTTCGATGATGGGGCATTTCAAAATGGCCAAGGCATCGCGAATGCCATAGCTGTAGTGCGTCCAGGCGCCGGCATTGATCATGACGGCATCAACGCCGTCGGTGTGTGCCTGGTGAATTTTTTCAACCATGACACCTTCAAAATTGGTTTGAAAGCATTCCACGCTGGCGCACAAGTCTTGACCCAGTTTTTTGACTTGCGCATCTATTTCGGCCAGAGTGACAGTGCCGTATTGGGCGGGGTCGCGCTTGCCAAACATGTTCAAGTTGATGCCGTTCAAACACAAAATTTTCATGATCATCCTCTAAAGTGGGGCTGACAAAGATCCCTTGTGAAAACATGGAATCTGAGCCCTGAACCCCGATTTTCCAATATTTGAGGCAATATCGCGCTTTTATTCCAAAAACTTTTGCCATGATTGCTACTTTAAAAATCGATTTTGTCTCCGACATTGCATGTCCTTGGTGTGCCGTGGGCTTGGGTTCGTTAGAGCAGGCCTTAGGCAAACTCAAAGATGAAGTGACTGCAGACCTGCATTTTCAGCCCTTTGAGTTGAACCCCCATATGGCGCCTGGTGGGCAGGATTTGGGCGAGCACTTGACCCAAAAGTATGGCTCAACACCTGAACAACAGGCGCAAATTCGCGCGAATATCACGGCGCGAGGTCAAGAGGTGGGTTTTCAATTCAACCCAGGCGGCAGGGGGCGCGTTTACAACACTTTCAATGCGCACCGTTTGTTGCATTGGGCGGGCGTCAAAGGACCAGACGGCAGTCAGCATGCGCTGAAGCGAGCATTGCTTGAGGCTTATCAGGGCCGCGCTGAGCGGGTTGAATCTGATGAAGTTTTGCTGGCAGTTGTGGCCTCAGTGGGTTTGGATGTGGCTGAGGCGAAGGACATTTTAGCTTCTGACACTTATGCGCAAGAAGTGCGAGAAGTCGAACAGTTTTACCAACAAGCGGGCATTCATTCTGTGCCTGCTGTCATCATCAATGACAAGCATCTGATTTCTGGGGGGCAACCTTCAGAAGTCTTTGAGCAAGCGCTTAGAAGAATTGCCGCCGGTGAAGTTTAAGACATGCCCGCACTGACCATTTACTACGATGGCAGCTGTCCGCTGTGCCGGCGTGAAATTGCCTTTTACAGAGGCAATCCAGATGCAGCTCAATTGGTTTGGCACGACGTGAGTGTCAATTTCCAGGCCAATGACGATACAAGTTTGGGTGACGGACTCAGCTGCCAACGAGCCATGGCTTACTTCCACGTGCGCGATGCGCAGGGCAACTTGTTCCAAGGCGGTACTGCATTTGCTCGCTTGTGGCTAGAGCTGCGCGGCTGGCGCTGGGCAGGCCGGGTGTTTTCGCTGTGGCCTTTCAGTTGGTTCATCAACGTGGGTTACAAAATGTTCTTGTCCATTCGGCCCACCGTGCAAAAGTATTTACTCAAGTGGGATGCGCGTCATTAATGGGCTCTTATCAAGCTTTGGTTCTAGGCTCAAGCGGTGCAATTGGTAGCGCGTTTGTCTCTCATTTTCAAAATGATTCTGAGTGTTCGCTGGTTGTGGGTTTGTCGCGTCAAAGTGAATTGCATTTTGAACTAGAAAAAGAAGACAGCATGGCGCATTGCGCTACTCAATTGCAAATTGCGACTGGCCCCTTTGGTGCATGCCAATTCAAATGGATCATTGATGCCACAGGTGCATTGACCATTGAGGGGCAAGGACCTGAAAAGCGCTTGGAAGCCTTGAATGCTAAGCAACTTTTAAAACAGTTTGAAGTGAATGCCGTAGGGCCAGCTTTGCTCATGAAGCATTTCTCCCCACTCTTGTTATCTCAAGAGGAATCTTTCTATGCCACTTTATCGGCGCGGGTAGGAAGCATTCAAGACAATCACAAAGGCGGATGGTATGGCTACCGAGCCGCTAAGGCAGCCAGAAATATGTTTTTGCAAACAGCAGCAATTGAGGTTTCTCGAAAAAAGCCATTGTGTGTTTTTGCTGCTTTACAGCCAGGTACGGTGCAATCGAAATTGTCTTGTGCTTTTGTAGCAGCAGGGGACGCCATGCTGCCAGAAGAATCCGTTTCAAAAATGATGACTGTGATGTCAGAATTAAAGCCTAACGGCCAAGCGCAGTTTGTCGACCATGCTGGGCAGGTAATTCCGTGGTGATGACTCTTATCAAGAGGGGAAAAATATGAACGAAGATCCAAGATGTTGTGGCACCGGTACTTGCATCATTGACCCTGAGGGACGTTGTTGGTGTGGGCAGCAATGGGATGGCGAAAAAATGGCGCTGCCTAAGTTAGAACTCCCGCCAGGTGATGGTCAAGCGACTCAATCTAAGCAAGGGCCTTCATCGGCAGATACCCAATGATGAAGATACTTAAGAAGAGACTGATGAAGTTGTTGTGGGTGGTTTTTGGCTTGGTAGGCAGCTTTCAGGTGTGCGCCAGTGAATTGTCTGAACTGCTTAAAAAACCTGATCATGTTTTGCTAATGCGGCACGCCATTGCGCCAGGCATTGGTGACCCTGCAGGTTACAAGCTTCAAGACTGCAAGACTCAGCGAAATTTAGATGCCACAGGTCGTGCACAAGCGCAAAAAACAGGTCTGTGGCTGAAGGCGCAAGGGGTGAACGATGCCATCGTCTTCACGAGTGCTTGGTGCCGTTGCAAAGAAACTGCAGAAAATTTGGCATTCAGCATGCCTATGCTGGAGCCGTCTTTGAATTCTTTTTTTGACGACATGCGGCAGGGGCCTCAAAGCAATTTGAATTTGCAAAAATTCATTGGCAACCAGTTGAAAATCAAAGGCGAAAAGGCCTTGATTCTGGTCACTCACCATGTGAACATTGCAGCGTTCACGGGTGAAAATGTAGGATCTGGCGATATGGTGTTGGCCAAAGTCAACTCAGCTGGCAAAATGATTTCATTCAAAATTTACCCAAGTCCTTGACGGCATGCAGTCTGCAAGGCGTTAACACTTAGCCAGGCAGCGGCCTGAGTTCCACCTTGGTATTTCATGAAAGTCTCCTTTATCGTTGGAGTGCTTTTTCAATGGTGTGCCTGGGCACCTTACTTTTCGGAATTTTGAATGGCTGGCCATTGCCGCCAGCATGTTCATTGAGAGCATCTTGAAACCAAGTTCGCACATCTTCTTCAAGGCCAATGCCGTGCATGAAGTTGTAGATGGCTTTTTTCAAACCCAATCCCAAAAGATCGTGATCGACCCCGGTGGGGTCCATAAAGCCAATGTCGTTCTTGCCAAAGCTCACGGGCGGTAATGGAATCAGCTCAATGCCATATTCTTCAGGGTTCAAACCCACCGGCGAGTGAACCGTGCAGGCAAAGCGGTGAAAGAAGCCGCTTTGAATGCACCCGTTTTCAAACAATTGCCTGACAAACTCCAGTGCGTCTACGGTGTCTTGCACAGTTTGCGTGGGAAAGCCGTACATGAGGTAGGCGTGTATCAAAATGCCTGCTTCTGAAAAGCCTTTGGTCACTTGCGCCACTTGCTCAACCGACACGCCTTTTTTCATCAGCTTGAGAAGGCGGTCGGAGGCCACTTCAAGACCCCCTGACATGGCAATGCAGCCACTTTCAGCCAACAGTTCTGCCAGTTCGGGTGTGAAGGTTTTCTCAAACCGAATGTTGCCCCACCATGAGATGTGCACATTTCTGCGAAGGAGTTCCTCCGCCAATGCCTTGAGTGCCTTGGGGGGTGCGGCTTCATCGACAAAGTGAAAACCTGTTTGTCCGGTTTCTTTCACAATCTGTTCAATGCGGTCGACCAGCAAAGAAGCTGAAGCCGTTTCGTAGCGCGAAATGTAGTCAAGGCTCACATCGCAGAAACTGCATTTTTTCCAATAACAACCGTGCGCCACGGTGAGCTTGTTCCAGCGGCCATCGCTCCACAAGCGGTGCATCGGGTTGAGCATGTCCAACAAGGACAAATAGTCCTGCAAAGGCAGGCCATCCCATGTGGCTGTTCCCACTTCTTCAAAAGGCACATCGGGCTCAGACCAATTGATGAGTTGAACGCGCTGCGAGTTGCTCGGTACATTGCCACTTTGAGTTTCATCGGTCGATATTCGAATGAAGGTTCTGACCAATCGAGACGCTGATCGTTTGCCCTCTAAGTGCTCCAGCAATGCCAGCAGCGGCCGCTCCCCTGAATCGAGTGTGACGAAATCAACGTAATCAAAGACGCGGGGTTCAGTCAGTTCACGCAGTTCGGTATTGACAAAGCCGCCACCCAGTGCAATCTGAATGTGGGGGTGGTGTTGTTTGATGCACTGTGCAATTCTGAAAGCGGCATAGACTGCACCAGGGAAAGGCACAGATAGCAAAACCAAAGTGGGTTGGTGCTTTTCGATGGCTTCAAGCGTCAGGGCTTTGAGTTTTTCATCCATCAAGGTGAGGGGTGCAGCGAGTGCCGACGCCAGGGGATCAAAGCTAGCCTGACTACCAGCCAGTGATTCGCCATAGCGCACAAATTCAAACCTTGAGTCGACTGCATCTCTGAGCACATCGGCCAAGTCGTTCAAGTACAAAGTAGCCAAATGTCGCGCACGGTCTTGTTGTCCTAGAGCGCCAAAAGCCCACGACAGAGGGTCACCTGATTCGTTGTCGTCATAAGCTTCTAGCGCTGCAAAGCGTGGACCCTCTGGTAAAAATCCGCGGCCAGCTATGCGGTGGCTAAGCGTGCTGTCTTTGCCTTGTAGAAAAGCAATGGTGGGCTCTATGGTGTGAACGTAACGCTGAAAGAAATCGAGAAAGAAATTAACGCTGGCAGTTCGTACTGCCTCAGGCAAATGCAGTGCGCGGGCCTTGATGTCTTCTAGACCTTTCGCTGTGAACAAACTCAAGACCAGTTTGAGAGCCAAATCTTCTTGAAAGGCAGCAACCCCGCGTGAACGCAAAAAGCCCGTCAGGTAGGCTGTAGAAGGGTAGGGCGTGTTGAGTTGCGTCATCGGCGGGATGACGCTTAAGACAATCAAAGATTGGGATTTGGAGCTGGGGTTCATGCACCCGTGACTTTACAGCCACTTTTGCATGAATTGCGCTTGTCCCGCTGCAGCAGCGAGTTCGTATTGGGTAAATCCAAAGCGTTTGTAGCTGTACAAGGCCTGAGCGTTGCCACTGAGTACCTCGAGTGTGAGCTTACAGCAACCGCGAGCTTGCGCGTAGTCTTCTGCGGCCTTCAGGAGAGATTGACCCACGCCTTGGCCCCGATGGCCCGACAAAACGGCAATGTCGTGCACATTGAGCAAGGGCTTGGCCTTGAAGGTGGAGTAGCCTTCAAAGCAATTGATCAGGCCAATGGGTTTGCCTTCTAGCCATGCAATGAAACTGGCAGCACCTGCAATGCGGGCCATGTCACTGCACAAGCGCGCCGCATTTTCTGGATTCAGGGCCTCACCACCACCCATCGGGTCTTGGGCATAGGCATCTAACAAGAAGACCAAGGCCTGCGCATCTTGCGCGTCCAAATAGTCAACACGCTTGATTTGCAAAGCGCTCATGAAGCGTAGTCGCTCATGGGCACGCAGCTGCAGAACAGGTTGCGATCGCCGTACACATTGTCAACGCGGCCCACTTGCGGCCAATATTTGACGCTGCTTAAGGGGCGACCCGCTTGCGCGGCGCCCACTTCACGTGAGTAAGGACGATTCCAGTCAGCAGCCATCAAACTGGCCGCGGTGTGAGGTGCATGCTTCAGAGGATTGTTGTCTTGCGGCCAAACGCCGTTTTCAATGAGGCGCACCTCTTCGCGAATGGCAATCATGGCTTCGATAAAACGGTCAATCTCTTCTAGGGTTTCGCTTTCGGTGGGCTCCACCATGAGGGTGTTGACCACGGGAAATGACAGGGTAGGGGCGTGGAAGCCATAGTCCATTAAACGTTTCGCCACGTCTTCGGCCATCACGCCGCTGGTTTCTTTCAGCCCGCGCAAATCCAAAATGCACTCATGGGCCACATGACCGGCTTTGCCATTTTCACCAGCGCTGGCGTAAAGCGTGGGGTAGTGATCGGTCAAGCGATGGCTGATGTAGTTGGCTGCCAGAATGGCTGCTTCGGTGGCGTGCTTCAACCCTTCGGCGCCCATCATGCGGCAATACAT
>CANHXV010000071.1 GCA_947464665.1 Comamonadaceae bacterium | reverse complement strand
CAGCAGCCCAAAGCGGCGCAACCATCTGGTCTAGATTGCGTGAACAACTTAAAGGCGCCAGCGATGTGGAGCGTATTACAGCGCGCATTGCACTGAAGCAGGTACGACCGCGTGAATTGGTGGCCCTTAAAAATGCACTCATCCGCTCTACATCTTTGGCCCTTCACCTGCAAGTTACTTTGGGCCACCTGTCACCTACCAAGTTATTGCACGACATCCATTTCGATTTACAGCCACCTTCTGGCTTAACTGACATCCTCCAACAAGCCATCTTGGAAGAACCCTCCAATTTAATTCGCGATGGCGGTGTGATGGCCCATGGCCTTGATTCAGAACTGGACGAACTGCGTGCCATCCAAACCAATTGCGATGAGTTTCTGCTTGACCTGGAAACACGAGAAAAAGCACGTACCGGCATTGCCAATTTGCGTGTTCAGTTCAATAAGGTGCACGGCTTCTACATTGAAGTGACTCAAGGTCAAATTGACAAAGTACCTGACGACTACCGCCGTCGTCAAACCTTGAAAAATGCCGAGCGTTTTATCACCCCCGAGCTCAAAGCCTTTGAAGACAAGGCCTTGTCTGCCCAAGAACGTGCTTTGGCTCGCGAAAAATACTTGTACGAACTTTTGCTCGACCAACTGCAAACCCATATTCTGCCGCTCACCCAATTGGCGCAAGCCATGGCAACATTGGATGTCCTGTGCACACTCACAGAGAGAGCCACCACATTGAATTGGTGCGCGCCTCAATTTACCAAAGAGCCCTGCATTGAAATTCGGCAAGGTCGCCACCCTGTGGTAGAAGCACGCCTGGCTGAAACTTCAGGCGGTAGCTTCATTGCCAACGACTGTTTGATGAACAGCAAGCAACGCCTGCAAATCATCACGGGCCCCAACATGGGCGGCAAGTCCACGTACATGCGCCAGGTGGCATTGATTGTGCTTTTAGCCAGTATTGGCAGCCATGTGCCCGCCAGCAGCTGCAGGCTAGGCCCGATTGACGCCATTCATACTCGCATCGGCGCTGCCGATGACTTAGCCAATGCCCAATCAACCTTCATGCTAGAGATGACCGAAGCCGCTCAAATTTTGCACAGTGCGACGCCTTTGTCCTTGGTTCTAATGGACGAAATTGGACGAGGCACCTCCACCTTTGATGGCTTGGCTTTGGCCAGTGGCATTGCCACGCATTTGCACGACAAGACGCAAGCCTTCTCGCTGTTTGCCACACATTACTTTGAGCTCACCGAGTTTCCTGCTAAGCACCACGCCGCTTTGAACATGCACGTGGGCGCCACAGAATCTGGCAATGAGATTGTCTTTTTGCATGAACTCCAAGCCGGCCCTGCAAGCAAGAGTTATGGCGTTCAAGTAGCCAGATTGGCTGGCATGCCAACATCTGTTTTGAACCATGCACGTCAAACTTTGACGGCATTGGAAGCCAGTGCTAACGAAAACCGCGTTCAAGTCGACCTCTTTGCTCCACCGCCTGAGTCAGAGCAAGCCGGCCCTTCCGCCTTAGAAGCCGCTTTGAATCAAATCGATCCTGATGCGCTTAGCCCTCGCGAAGCCTTGGAAGCTCTTTATAGTTTGCGGCGTGTCTTAAAGCGTTCAGAAAATTGATTCAATGAACAGTATCATTTTTTCACACGGCAATGGTTTTCCAGCCAGCACTTACCGCAGTTTCACAAACGATTTATGCCGAAGAGGTTTCAAAGTTTCTGCAATTGAAAAGTTTGGCCATGACCCTCGTTTTCCTGTCACTAGCAATTGGCCTTACTTGGTCCAAGAACTGGCAGATTTTGCAAAGAGGGCCGCTGATCAAACAGGTCACAAGCCTTACCTCATTGGACATTCTCTAGGCGGTCTTCTCAGTTTGATGTGCGCCTCTAAGCACCCTCACCTCACAGCGGGTGTGATCTTGCTTGACTCACCCGTGGTGGGGGGCTGGAAAGCCAGTGCGCTTAATTTGGCCAAGACAACCAACTGGATTGGCTCCGTCAGTCCAGGCCGAATCAGCAAATCACGAAGGCAACACTGGCCCAACATTGAAGCTGTCGTCGAACATTTCCAACACAAGCGCGCCTTTGCACACTGGCATCCCGATGCGCTGAAAGACTACGCAGAATTTGGCACTCGCATCGAAAATGGCGAACGTGTTTTAAGCTTTGACCGCGACGTTGAAACGGCCATTTACAACACCTTGCCACATAACTTGTCGTCGATGCTAAAGCGACAACCCCTCAAATGCAACGTGGCTTTCATTGGCGGCACCCACTCTCGAGAAATGCGCCTGGTGGGCTCGGAGTTAACCGACAAGGTCTCCAAAGGCAGGGTGATGTGGCTAGATGGCTCACACTTGTTTCCCATGGAAAAACCGGTGGCGACAGCCGCTGCCGTAGAAGCTGCCTTGCGAAACATAGGCGCGCTTTAAAAGCTTTGATTGGGCTATTAAGGCGCCCAGTCGACCAAGCCTGTCCACGCTGTGGCAAGTACCACCAAGCCAAAAGCAATGCGGTACCAAGCGAAGATTTCAAAGCTGTGGCTGGCGATGTACTTCAATAGCCATCTCACACAAATCCAAGCGCTGAAGAAGGAAACTACCAAGCCTGTCGCAAACATGGGAATGTCTTCCACAGACAAAAGCGCGCGTTCTTTGTAGAGGCTGTAGACACCAGCACCCATGAGTGTAGGAATGGCCAAGAAGAATGAAAAATCAGTAGCTGCTTTGCGCGACAACCCCAATAACATGCCGCCAATAATGGTGGCACCACTGCGACTGGTTCCTGGGATCATGGCAAAGCACTGAACCAGGCCGACCATCAAAGCATCTCGCCCCCTCATGTCTTCGACGGTGCGAATTCGGACACTTGAGGGGGGTCGTCTTTCGGCCCACAAAATAATGAAGCCACCCACAATGAATGTGGTGGCTACAACCCAAGGCGTGAACAAATGTTCTTTGATCAATTGACCGAAGAGCAAACCCAAGACGACAGCGGGCAGAAATCCAATGAACACATTGAGCACAAAACGTTGCGCTTCGACTTGGTATCTAAAGGCTTTGGCAGTTGCTCGAATTTTTTCCCAATAGACCAAAATGACGGCAAAGATGGCGCCTGTTTGAATGGCAATGTCAAAAACCTTGGCTTTATCATCGTCAAAACCAAGCAAAGCACCCGCCAAAATCAAATGGCCCGTCGATGAAATGGGCAAAAATTCGGTCAAGCCTTCCACCACTCCCATGACAGCGGCTTTGGCGAGCAACATTAAATCCACCAGTACTCCTTAGTTACCCCGCAATTATCACCGCAGAGAAGGCTCACATGGCACCGTCTGGCTCTAAAATCCTGCCATGAGCACAGCCAACGACAAAGTCAAACCGACAGACATCCCACAGGACGCCCACAAGGTGAGTAATTTTTTGCGTCAGATCATTGAGTCCGATCTGACCCAAGGAACTTACGCGCAACGCAAATGGGCGGGGTCTCCTGGCGATGCTTCGCATCACGCCAAAGGCACTCCCGACCCTGCCAAAATTCGCACACGGTTCCCCCCTGAGCCCAATGGCTATTTGCACGTTGGGCATGCCAAAAGCATTTGCTTGAATTTTGGCTTGGCGCGCGACTATGGGGGTGTCTGCCACATGCGCTTTGACGACACCAACCCAGAAAAAGAAGATACCGAATACGTCAACTCTATTTTGGACGCTGTGAAGTGGTTGGGCTTCAATTGGGATGCCCACGGCACGACCCATTTGTACCAAGCCAGCGATTATTTTGACTTCATGTACCGTGCAGCCGAATTTCTCATTCAAGCTGGCTTGGCTTACGTGGACGAACAATCAGCCGATGACATGCGCGCCAACCGTGGCGACTTCAACACACCCGGCAAAGACAGTCCTTTCCGTTTGCGCACCCGTGAAGAAAATTTAAATCGCTTTCGCGAAATGCGCGATGGCCAACTTGATGATGGCGCGGCCGTTCTGCGTGCCAAAATTGACATGGCATCGCCCAACATCAACCTGCGCGACCCTGCTATCTACCGCATTCGAAGAGCCACGCACCACAATACAGGGGACACATGGTGCATTTACCCGATGTACACCTTTGCGCACCCCATTGAAGACGCACTGGAGCAAATCACGCACAGTATTTGTACGCTTGAGTTTGAAGATCAGCGTCCTTTCTACGATTGGCTTTTAACGCGGTTGAGCGAAAATCAGACACAAGCAGACGGCACGCCATTACCAGCGCTTCTTGCAAGTCCCAACCCTAAACAATACGAATTTGCCAGACTCAACTTGACCTACGTGATCACCAGCAAACGCAAGCTGGCCCAATTGGTCACTGAGCACAAAGTCAGTGGTTGGGATGACCCCCGTATGCCCACCATTGTGGGACTACGCCGCCGAGGCTACACACCCGAGAGTTTGCAGCTTTTTGCAGAGCGTATTGGCGTCACCAAAAGTGATTCATGGATTGACTACAGCACCCTAGAGGGTTGCTTGCGCGATGACTTAGACCCCAAGGCCGCGCGAGCCATGGCCGTGCTCGAACCCCTTCAACTCACCATCACCAATTGGGATGAATTGATGGGCGCAGGCACACTCGAACCTTGCCACGCACCTGTGCACCCTCACCATCCAGAATTAGGCCAACGGCATTTTCAATTTGGAAAATCACTTTGGATTGAGCGCAGCGACTACGAAGACAACCCACCCAAGGGCTTCTTTCGCTTGTTCCCTGGCAACAAAGTTCGTCTCAAATATGGCTATGTCATTGAATGCACAGGCGCCAACAAAGACGTCCATGGCAAGGTGATCGAGGTGCTTGCGAAACTGATACCCGACACCAAAAGCGGCACTCCAGGCTCTGACAGCGTGAAGGTTAAGGGGGTGATGACCTGGGTGTCACAAAACGATGCTGTGGCCGCTGAAGTTCGCTTGTACGACCGCTTGTTCACAGAAGCCCATCCCGATGCGGGCGGCAAAGACTTTTTGGCCAGCTTTAACGCTGGAAGCCTGAAAGTGACAACGGCTTATGTCGAGCCTTCTTTGGCTCAAAGTGCACCCGATGCCAAATTTCAATTTGAAAGGCACGGCTACTTTGTTGCAGATCGCACAGACCACGCTGTCAATAAACTGGTCTTTAATCGCTGTACAGGGCTGAAAGATACCTGGAGCAAGTGAAATCAAAAAAGGCGCATCTCTTGAAAGTGAGTGCGCCTTTGTTGCGAGAGTGTTAAGCACCGAGGCTGGCTGAATACAAACCAAGGGTACATAGAAAACCAATGAACCAAGCCAGTGAGCGAAGCTTGTCTTTGTCCATCACGTAGCAAGCAATGTAGGCCACTCGAGCCACAATGAAAACACCGGCATACACATCGATGCGAGCCTGCGGAACTTGCGCATGCATGGCCACCAAAATGCCAATGGCATAAAACGGAAAGGCCTCAAAACAATTGCCTTGGGCTGCATTGGCCCTGGCTCGGTAGCCCGTTTGTTGTGCCAACCACTCGCGCGGATTGTGATTGTCGTAATTCTTCTTACCAGCCTTTGCAATACCGGCACACACGATGGGCATCAAGCCTGCCACCAACAAAGAGGCAATTGCTACATTCATATTGAGATCTCTTTCTGCAAACAACTCTGCCAATCCGTGCTATCTTAACCTTGAATAAAGTTAAACACATTAGGCATGAAGGCATAAACTCTCACTTTGGCACAATACTCAGCCTGGTCACTTAGAATTTGTTTTTAATCGGTTCCGTACAGGAAATCTTCATGTCTTTTCATACCATTCGCGCTTACCTGCTGGTCCTGGCTTCGGCCCTGCTTTTGGCAGCCTGTGGCGGTAACTCCACCTCTTCAACGCCGCCCCCACCAGCCGGCGGTTTGAATTTAGTTGCCGGAGACAGTCAAGTGACTGTAAGTTGGAAAGAAACGCCTGGGGTTGAGTACTGGATTTTTGCGGCGCCCAATAACCCCAACCTGAGTTTGAGCAACTGGCTGGCCACTTCGGGCTCAACATACCGTCTTAAAGTGACTTCCCCTTTTGTGGTAAGTGGCCTTGTTAATGGTACGCCCTATTCATTCTTCATGACGGGCAGAATCAACAACGGCCCTGGTGGAGAGGCAACACCCTCCGTCTCAGCAACGCCTCGCTTCGCAGGCTCCGAGTGGACATCATCAAGCACATTGAACACTGGCACGTTTTCAGGGCTGACTTATGGCAGCTACGTGGACATCGCTACGAATACAGTTCAGAACACGTATTTGTCAGTTGGCAATAGCGGCACAATTTACCGAAGTGCAGACTTAAACACTTGGACGGCCACCACGCCTATTGTCAACGTTAACCTTCATGCAGTTGCATATAAGTTGGCCAAATTTATTGCAGTCGGTGCAGAAGGTACCATCTTGTACAGCGCCGATTCAAAAACTTGGAAGCAGGCCACCAAAATAACGCCTCATAACTTAAACGCTATTTCTACCAACGGCAGTTTATCAATTGCAGTGGGTGACAACGGCGCTATTGTGACAAGCAAGGATGAAATCACTTGGACAATGGCGACCAGCGCCCCAAGTTCAGCCAACTTGTATGGCATCACTTATACCAGCGCAGGCAATTGGGTTGCCGTCGGTTCAAGCGGCACCATCCTGACCAGCAGCGATGGCTTGACGTGGACAACTCAAAAATCAGGCAGCTCAGCCGATCTCAAAGGAGTCGGCTCCATAACAAGCCTCACCAACAATTTAACCAGCCATCAATTCATTGTTGTAGGAGCTAACGGCACCATTTTGAGCAGCCCTGATGCCATCTCTTGGACAGCACAGAATGCCAATACCAAGGCCAATTTCAATGCACTTTCTGCCACCAATCAGTTCTTGGCCATAGGTTCTGGTGGCACTGTTGTGAGCAGCCTAGATGGCATCACTTGGAAGTCTCAGGCCAGCCAATCCACGGCCAATCTCACCAGTTTGTTAAGCGCTCAAAACATGTACATCGCAGTGAACAGCGCGGGTGGCATCATTTACTCAAAATAAAACAGAATGCAAGAGTTGCATTTCTTGATTCAAAAAAGACCTTCAATGAAGGTCTTTTTTTCAGTGCTTAGCCTTCAATGTGAAGTTCTTGAATTTTTCGAGTGATGGTGTTTCGACCAATGCCCAACTTGACCGCCGCTTCGATGCGTCGACCGCGGGTGGTCGCCAGTGCTGCTTGAATGAGCAAAGATTCAAATCTTCGGGTCAAAACGTCCCAAACGTCTTGGCGATCGGTTCCAAGCAGCTGTAAAGCTTCCACCTCTAATGCGCTCTCCCAACCTGCATGGACGCCTAAGTTAACCAAAGCGGCAGATGCGGTATTTGCGGCTGTAACAGGTACGCTCTCTCTCAATGGAACCACTTCCCCCTCTGGCATTGCACTTTGAGGCTTTGTATTCACAGCATGATGGGGCGACAGAACTTCCGGAGGCAGATCTTTGGCCTCAATCATTTGGGCTGGCGCCATCACCGTGAGCCAATGGCAAATGTTTTCCAATTGGCGGACGTTACCGGGGAAATTAAATTGCCCCAAAATTTCAAGGGCTGGCTCTGAAATTCGCTTGGGCTCAACACCCAATTGCTGTGCGCTTTGCAATAAGAAGTGCTTTGTCAAAACTTGAACGTCTTCTCGACGCTCGCGCAGGGCCGGCAAGCGCAATCGAATCACGTTCAGGCGGTGAAATAAGTCTTCCCGAAAAACGCCTTCTTTAACTCGCTGCTCTAAATCTTGGTGCGTGGCAGCAATGACTCGCACGTTGGCTTTCACCGCACTGTGCCCGCCCACTCTGTAAAAGTGTCCATCAGACAAAACACGCAACAAACGTGTTTGAAGATCAAAAGGCATGTCGCCAATTTCATCCAAAAACAGGGTGCCACCTTCGGCTTGTTCGAACCTACCACGCCGTGATGTTTGAGCACCTGTAAAGGCACCTCGTTCATGACCAAAGAGTTCACTTTCTAAAAGGTCTTTTGGAATAGCCGCCGTATTGATCGCCACAAAAGGGCCATTGGCTCTTGGCGAATGCTTGTGCAAAGCACGCGCAACCAACTCTTTGCCAGAGCCAGACTCACCTGTGATCATGACCGTCACATTGCTTTGCGACAGACGACCGATGGCCCTGAAAACATCCTGCATGGCGGGCGCTTGACCAAGCATCTCTGGCGTCGCCGCCATGAGCTCCTCGGCCACTTCCTCGCGCTGACTTTCTTCCAAAGCGCGTCGAATAAGCTCAATGGCCTTGGGCAAGTCAAAAGGTTTGGGCAGGTATTCAAAAGCGCCATTTTGAAAAGCTGAAACGGCACTGTCCAAATCAGAAAAGGCCGTCATGATGATGACTGGCAAAGCAGGCAGCTGCTGCTTAACTTGCGTCAACAAATCCAAGCCCGATCCACCTGGCATGCGGATGTCACTGACCAAGACTTGAGGACCTTCACTGCCGTCTTCTATGGCCAGCGCTGCAAGGACCTCTCGCGGATTGGTAAAACTGCGAGTACTCAAGCCTTCGCGAAGGAGAGCCTTCTCTAAGACGAATCGGATGGATTGGTCATCGTCTACGATCCAGATAGGCTTCATGTGACTTAACTTTCTCTAAAAGGAATGCACTGTCTGATATCAGATCAGGGCAACGGAATCAAAATTTTGAAATCTGTTCGACCTGGCACGCTTTCACACTCAATCATGCCGTGGTGCTGCTGAACAAAGGTCTGCGCCAAAGTAAGACCTAAGCCAGAGCCGCCCTCTCTTCCAGAAATCAGCGGGAAGAAAATTCGGTCTTTGATTGAGTCTGGCACACCAGGCCCGTTGTCTATCACATGCAATTCCAATGCCAGTCGATACCGCTGCTTGCCAAAGGTCACTTGGCGGGTAATGCGCGTCTTAAAAGTAAGTTGGGCATCGCCCTCAGTCATTCGATCTGACAAAGCTAAGGCTGCGTTGTGAGCGATGTTTAAAACGGCCTGAATAAGCTGCTCCCCGTCGCCTCTGAACTCGGGAATGGAAGTGTCGTAGTCCCTGATGACCCGCAAACCTCTTGGAAACTCAGCCACAACCAGTGAGCGAACTCGCTCACAAACCTCATGGATATTGACATCGCCCACCATGTGAGGTCGGCGATGCGGCGCCAACAGCCGATCAACCAAGAGTTGCAAACGATCGGCTTCCCGAATAATGACCTGGGTGTATTCGGTCAGCTCCTTGGACTCCATTTCCATTTCGAGCAGTTGCGCGGCACCGCGAATCCCCCCCAAGGGGTTCTTGATCTCATGGGCTAAATTTCTAATGAGCTCTTTGTTGGCTTGAGCCTGGTCAGTCAGCCGCTCTTCTCTGTCCTGCCGCGTTTGCTGCTGAATGGGCAGCAATTCAATGATCACTTCGTCAGATTGATAGGACTGCGCAACAATCACATGAACAGGAAGTGACTCCTCTGGATTGATGCGCAACAACTCGGCGTCGTAGCGCAAT
>CANHXV010000070.1 GCA_947464665.1 Comamonadaceae bacterium | reverse complement strand
GATGCTGTCAAAATGGGACAAATTGTGGCCCGGGTAGACAACACAGAATACCTAGCCCGACAAACTCAAAATAAACAGCAAGCAGAAGCCGCGCGTGCACAAGTTGAAGTGGCTCAAAGACAGTTTGACAACAACAACGCCCTGGTCAATCAAGGCTTTATTTCTAAAACTGCGCTCGATACTTCTATCTCTAACCTGAACGGTGCCAAGGCAAGCTATCAAGCGGCTCTGTCCGCATTGGATGTGGCAACCAAGGCATTGGACGACAGCGTTTTAAAAGCACCTCTGAATGGCTTTGTCAGTCAACGCTTTGCGCAACCTGGTGAACGCGTGGCACCTGAAGCCCGCATCATTGAAATCGTTGACCTGTCGCAACTTGAACTTGAAGCAACCCTGACTTCTGCACAAGCCATGAATGTGAAAGTTGGACAGATTGCCAAACTGAATGTAGAGGGAACCAACGAAGAAGTCTTGGCCAAAGTCTTGAGAATCAACCCAAGCACACAAGCAGGCAGCCGCAGCGTTTTGATTTATTTGGGATTGCAGTCCCACCCCTTGCTGCGACAAGGTGTGTTTGTTCAAGGAAGTCTAGGGACACAAAAAGTTCAAGCCATTGTCGTCCCGCTAGAAAGTGTGCGATCGGATAAAACCATACCCTATGTGCAAACCATTCGCGACGACAAAGTCAAGCACATCCAAGTAGAATTGGGTGCAAAAGGTGAGGCCAATGGCCAAGCTGTGATGGCCTTGAAAGAAATCGAAGAAGGTGCTCAGTTGTTGGCACCTAGCGCTGGCGCTGTCAGGGATGGCACCTTGGTTACTCGTGCCCCAAAAATCTCAACGCCCACTGCTGGCGCCAAGCCATAAGCTCAGCCTATGTGGTTTACCAAAGTCAGCATCCAGAATCCGGTCTTTGCGACCATGATCATGCTCGTGTTTGTAGTCATGGGTTTATTTTCCTTTCAGCGCTTGAAAGTCGACCAATTCCCCAACATTGATTTGCCTGTGGTCGTGGTTCTGACCGAGTACCCAGGTGCATCACCTGAAATTGTTGAGAGTGAAGTTTCGAAAAAAATTGAAGAAGGCGTGAATTCAATTGCGGGCATCAGTGCCCTGACCTCACGCAGTTACGAAAATCAATCTGTGGTGGTCATCGAGTTTCAGCTGAACATGGATGGCCGAAAAGCGGCCGATGATGTTCGCGAAAAAGTAGCCGGTATGCGCGCAACTTTGCGCGATGAAGTCAAAGAGCCGCGCATCATTCGCTTCGACCCTACGAGCAAAGCCGTATGGTCTCTAGCGGTTTTTCCTGAAGCCCAAAATAACAGCAAGCTGACCAGCCTGGTTGAGCTCACCAACTACGCTGAACAAACCCTTAAGAAACGTTTAGAAAACGTTCGGGGCGTAGGTGCAGTCAATGTATTGGGCGGCAGCCGAAGAGAAATTAACATTTACTTGCGGCCAGATGCCATGGAGGCTTTAGGCGTCTCGGCGGATCAAATTGCCGCCGCAGTTCGAAATGAAAATCAAGATTTACCTGTAGGAGCCTTGCGATCATTTGCGCAAGAGCGTGTGATTCAGGTTCAATCACGCGTTAAACGACCCGAAGACTTTGCCAACCTCATTGTGGCTCGCAAAGGCACCACACCCATCCGATTGTCACAAGTCGCCAATGTGAATGACGGTGCCCAAGAAATTACGAACATGGCACTGTACAACGGCGAAAGAACTTTGGTGCTCACGGTTCAAAAGGCACAAGATGCCAACACCATCGAAGTGGTTGACGGGCTGATGACCACCCTGAAAGAGCTGCGCAGTCAAATTCCTGCGGGCATTCGTCTTGAACCCGTATCGGATGGCTCTCGTCAAATTCGAGTCGCTGTTGACAATGTTCGCCGAACCCTCATTGAAGGCGCACTGCTGACCATTCTCATTGTGTTTTTATTCTTGAACTCGTGGCGCTCTACAGTCATTACCGGCTTAACGCTGCCCATCTCATTGATCGGCACATTTTGGTTCATGAGCATGTTTGGTTTTACCATCAACATGATTACGCTCATGGCCTTGTCCTTGTGTGTGGGCTTGCTGATTGACGATGCCATTGTGGTTCGCGAGAACATCGTGCGACATGTCCAAATGGGGAAAAATGCCTACGATGCAGCCATGCTTGGAACGCAAGAAATTGGCCTTGCTGTTTTGGCAACCACCTTGTCCATCGTGGCTGTCTTCTTGCCCATTGGTTTTATGGAGGGGATCATTGGCAAGTTCTTCCATGAGTTTGGCATCACCATTGTCGCAGCTGTACTCATTTCCATGTTTGTGAGTTTCACACTGGATCCCATGCTCTCAAGTGTGTGGCATGACCCCAGTATTCATCCACATGGCCAAACTCAAAAGTCGGCCAGCTTTTATGACAAAACGGTGGGCCGTATCACGCATTGGTTTGAAATTCAAACCGATCGCATGGCTGACAAATACCAAGCCATGCTGGCTTGGGCCTTGAACCACAAGCTCAGCACCCTGTTGACAGCATTACTGATCTTCATTGCAAGTGTTTTCATGGTCCCGCTTTTGGGCACTGAATTTGTGCCCAAGGGCGATTACTCAGAAGCCACACTGTCTTTTCAAACGCCTGTGGGTACCTCGCTCGAAAGCACGGCCCTCAAAGCCAAACAAGTTGAAAAAATTGTGCGTGAATTTCCTGAAGTTGAATACACCCTCACGGGCATGAACACGCCCAATGCACAAGGCAAAAACAACGCCAGCATTTACATTCGTTTGGTTGATCGAAAATTACGGCAACGCAGCGTTGAGGACATAGGGGCTTTACTGCGAGAACGGCTAAGCAAAGTTGCCGGTATTACGGTCACCCATGTCGGCACCTTAGATTCTGTGGTCGGCAGTAAGCAAATTGATTTTTCACTGCAAGGTGCTGATCAACGCGAGCTAGAACGACTGACCTTGCAGATCATGGAAAAGATTCGAAACATCCCTGGTCTGGTCGATTTGGATTCCAGTGTCAAGCCCAATAAGCCTACGATTTCCATCAACGTGTTGCGCGAATCAGCCTCTGACATCGGCTTAAGTGCAGCGCCTATTGCAAGTGCTCTGCGCACCTTGGTGGCCGGACAAACTGTGGGCAATTGGCGCGCGCCTGATGATCAAACCTACGATGTCAATGTGCGCCTTGCGCCAGAGTTCCGAAATAGCCCACAAGATTTAGAGCGTCTGCCGTTCAGCCTGCCGGCGCCTGACGGCACTTCGCGAACCGTTCGCCTAGGTCAAATTGCACAAGTGCAAGAAACCACAGGCTCTAACCAAATCAACCGCCGTGATTTGATGAGAGAAGTATCGATCAATGCCAATGCGTCAAGAAGATCGGCCGGCGAGATTTCGAACGACATTCGGAAAGTCTTAGATGCAGTGGCTTGGCCGCCTGGCTACCGCTATCAATTTGGCGGCACCACCAAGAGCATGAATGAGTCATTTCAATATGCCATCACAGCACTCATCATGGCCGTGATCTTCATTTATATGATTTTGGCCAGTCAATTCAAGAGTTTTTTACAACCCCTTGCCCTCATGACAGCCCTGCCGCTCACCTTGATCGGCGTCGTCTTGGCACTCATGGCATTCAAGTCTGCGCTCTCCATGTTCTCGGTCATTGGCGTCGTCATGCTGATGGGCTTGGTCACCAAAAATGCCATTTTGCTGGTCGACTTTGCCA
This sequence comes from Comamonadaceae bacterium, assembly GCA_947464665.1. Classification (GTDB taxonomy): domain Bacteria; phylum Pseudomonadota; class Gammaproteobacteria; order Burkholderiales; family Burkholderiaceae_C; genus Limnohabitans_A. Next base: position 5,807 of record CANHXV010000070.1, on the reverse strand, counting down.
TCAGAGCCCGTGAAGGCAGCGTTTCAGACACCGGGCAACCCATCGCGGGGTTAACGAGACACGACGCTCTGTTGATGGCGGCCAAAGTCCGACTTAGACCTATTTTGATGACCACTTTGGCCATGATTTTTGGCATGATTCCGTTGGCATTTGCCATCACAGAGGGCTCTGAACAACGCTCTCCCATGGGGCAAGCTGTAATCGGAGGCGTCATCACCTCCTCTTTACTCACCCTCGTGGTGGTCCCAGTGGTCTATTGCTACATGGATGATTTGAGTGAATTTTTGAAAAGGCTTTGGTCTGGCAAGCAAAAATCAAATTTCGAAGCGCCCGTAGAAGCTAAAATGTAGAGAGTTAGTATTTGATACCCCGTGGAGTAGCCGTGAACAATGATTTAGCCCGTTTCAACATGATTGAACAACAAATCCGTCCTTGGGAAGTCTTGGATGGCCAAGTGCTGGCTTTGTTATCAGTGGTGAAGCGCGAAAACTTTGCCCCCATGGCGCACAAAGCTTTGGCCTTTGTTGACATGGAAATTCCCCTAGGTAAAGACGGCGACACTGACCAAGTCATGTTGGCACCGCGGGTTGAAGCTCGTTTTTTACAAAATGCAGTCGTCAAACCCAGCGATAAAGTGATGGAAATTGGCACTGGATCGGGCTACATGGCGGCACTGTTGGCGCATCAAGCTGCAAGCGTTTTAAGCTTTGAAATAAATCCTGAATTGGCCCAACAAGCTCGCGTCAATCTTCAAACTGCAGGCATTCACAATGCAGAAGTACGCCAAGCTGATGGCAGCCATGGCGCTCCCTCCGATGGGCCATTTGATGTCATCATGCTCAGCGGGTCTGTGCCAGGGGTTCCCCAAGTTTTGCTCAACCAACTGAGTATTGGCGGTCGTTTGTTGGCGGTGGTTGGCGAAGAGCCCATGATGCGCGCTAGCGTCATCACTCGCACTGCCGATCAACAATGGCAAACTTCAGAGCCTTGGGACACCATCGCCCCAAGACTCAAAGGCTTTCCTGAGCACAATCGTTTTTCCTTTTAAAACTTTGAAGCCCTCTCACAGACAACACCGCCTTTTATATGCAACAAGTCAGCCCCGCCCAATTGAGTGAATGGATTGCGCAGTCATCGTCACAAGGTCAACCCTTGATTTTGGATGTGCGTGAAACTTGGGAGTGCCAACTGGCGAGCATTGCGCCCACAGGCTGTGAAGTTCTCATCATGCCCATGCAAACTGTTCCAGCACGCCTGCATGAACTAGACAAGAAGAGGGCCATTGCATGCCTTTGCCACCACGGCGGCAGAAGCATGCAGGTGGCTACATTTTTAGAACACCATGGCTTTGAAAATATCATCAACATCAGTGGTGGCATCAACGAATGGTCCAACCAAGTTGATGCCAGCGTCCCTGTTTATTGAATTGAACTCCTTTTTTTGGTAAATCCCACGAAAGATTTTTATGAATTTGCGCCTTCTCCCATTGACGTTGGTCATTTCTGCAGCTTTCGCTGGTTCAGTCCAAGCACAAAACCTGATGTCCTTGTTCGAAACAGCAAGGGGCTACGATGCCACTTATAAGGCAGCTCAGTACCAATACACAGCCAACTTATCAAAGGGCGAGCAAGCCAAAGCTGTTTTGCTTCCAACCGTTGGCTTGTCTGCCAACCTCAACAAGTCAGAGGTTGACTTGGTCGCTGCTTCGCAAACGGTCAACTCACAAAGCAGGGCCGCCACCTTGAGTGCATCCCAGCCGCTTTATCGGCCCGCCAACACTGCCACTTACCAGCAGGGTATGCGCCAATTGGAATTGGCAAGTATCCAGCTCAAGGCTGCAGAGCAAGATCTGATGGTTCGATTGAGCCAAGCCTATTTTGATGTGCTCATTTCCCGTGAAAGTCTGGACTTTGTGAAAGCCCAAAAATTGGCCGTTGCCGAGCAATTGGCCGCTGCCAAACGCAACTTTGAAGTCGGCACCTCAACCATCACCGACAGCCGCGAAGCGCAGGCTCGCTATGACTTGGTTCTGGCACAAGAAATTGCAGCGGACAACGATTTGCGCATCAAACGCCTGGCTTTGAATCAGCTGGTTGGACTGACCAATATCGAGCCTAAATCTTTGTCGCGCACGGCCAATCTTTCTGCCCCAGAGTCATCTTCAATCGACCAATGGGTGAAACAGTCTTCTGATTTCAACCCTTCAGTTCTTCAAAGCCGAGCAAGCTTGGACATCGCCAAACTCGAAACTACGAAAGCAGAGGCAGGTAACAAACCTACGCTCGACTTGGTTGCCGGCTACACACCCACCCGCTATAAAAACGGCAAAGGCATCAACACATCTCAAGTGGACACCAACACAAGTAGCCTGACCTTGGCCCTGAACATGCCCTTGTTTGCTGGTTACGCAATTCAAAATCGCATCAAGGAAACAGTTGCACTGGAAGACAAAGCACGCGCTGACCTCGATGCTGCTGAACGCAATGTTGCACAGGCAACACGTACCGCGTTTTTCGGATTGCAATCTGGCATTGGGCAAGTCAATGCACTCCAAGCCGCTGAAGCATCCAGTCAAAGCGCTTTAGATGCCAACAAATTAGGCTACCAAGTGGGTGTGCGCATCAATATCGATGTACTCAACAGCCAAAGCCAACTGTTCCAAACCAAGCGTGATTTGGCGAAGGCGCGTTACGATGTGTTGCTGGGTCAACTTAAACTGCGACAAGCAGCTGGCACTTTGAATGAGTCTGATCTGTCTTCGATCAATGCCCTCTTAAATCCTTGAACAACTCTTCGATTCAACCTCAAGTTGAATTCAGCAAGGCCTGCACTGCCAAAACAGTACGTTGAGTTGCGCCCCCATGTTGCTTTGCAAATTGCGAGGCACGCTGTGAACGCATCTCTTGCAGTGGCCTGTTCTGAACTGTCTCTAAAGCCAAACGCAGAGCTTCAGTCATATCAGGCGCACGCTGTGCCGCACCTGCCGCCTCAGCGGCTTGAGACGACTCAGAAAAATTGAAGGTGTGTGGCCCCATCACAATGGGGCAAGCACAAGCAGCGGCTTCGATTAAATTTTGTCCACCTAGTTTTTCAAAGCTACCGCCAAGCAAGGCTGCATCGGCCATGCTGAAATACAGTGCCATTTCACCAAGGCTGTCTCCTAACAGAATCACTGATCCGTTTTTTGTAGCTTCTGAACTTGAGCCTGTGTTCAAGACTGGCCCTTCTTGACCCCAAGTTGAACGTCTTGAAACGCTTAGTCCGCCAGCCTGAAGCAAGCTTTCAACCTCATTCACACGTTGTGGATGCCTTGGCACAATCAGCCAATGGATTTGGACACCTGGATGCCTTGTTGCGAATTGATGCCAAGCTTTCAACCATGAACTTTCTTCACCTTCACGCGAACTGGCCAGCATGACAACGGGTGCGCTCAGTCGGTGACGCCAAGATTGGCCTAATTCCACTTGCCCTTCATCAGGCTTGGCATCAAACTTCAAATTACCAAAGATACCCTGGACCTTGGCACCCAAATTCTTCAATCGAATAGCGTCGTCTTGAGTTTGCGCACACACAGCGCTTAGACCTTCATAGGCAGGCCGCATGAGAGAGGGCCAACGCTGCGCTTGCCGCATCGATTTTTCACTCAAGCGTGCGTTGACCAGCATCAAAGGAATGTCATGCACTTGAGCACGTTGAACCAAGAGGGGCCAAACTTCCGTTTCAATCAGCAATCCCATCTTGGGTTTGAATGCACTCAAAAAGCGATCAAGTACCGCTGGCGAATCCCAGGGCTGCCAAACTTGTAAATCACCTTCTTGCAAAAGTTTGCGCCCTTCCTCGCGCCCAGTTGCGGTGCCATTTGTGAGCAATAACTTCATCTCAGGCATAGCCTGCCGTAAGCCTTGAAGCAAAATGGCTGCGGTGCGTGTTTCGCCCAGTGAGACCGCGTGTATCCAAATCCAGTCTTGGTGTTCGCTTTTCGTGTAATGGCCAAATCGCTCTTCTATGAACTGGGCATACAGGGGCTCTGCTTGCGCTCGCTTGTACAACTTGCGTCGAAGCAATGGCTGCGCCAAGCGCATGAACATGCCATAAGCCCAAATCGAAAGATTAGAAATCACTCACTGAATCCGAAAAAATAAATCAAACAAATCAATGCACCGAGCTTTGCAAGCTGGCATCTGGTTTGACGGTTTTCAACAAGGTGAGCATGGTATTTTCAATACGGCGCAGCGCAGCTTCTGTATGCCCTTCAAAACGCAAGACCAGCACAGGCGTGGTGTTAGAGGCACGTATCAAGCCAAATCCATCGGGCCAATCGACACGCAGACCATCAATTTCAGAAATTTCTGCAGGGGCTGAGAAATGATCAGCTGCAACTTGCAACAACTTGGCTGCGAGTTCGTGCGGCTCGCCCTCTTGACATGCCACGTTCAATTCTGGCGTACTGAAACTGGTTGGTAATGCTTTGAGAACAGCGCTGGCGTTGGGGCTGCGGCTTACAATTTCAAGCAAGCGACAACCTGCATAGGTACCGTCGTCAAAGCCATACCAACGCTCCTTGAAAAAAATGTGGCCACTCATTTCGCCGCCAAGCGGCGCTGCTCCACCCTCCGCATCTATTTGTTTCATTTTGGCTTTGATCAGTGAGTGGCCTGTCTTGTACATCAGAGCTTTTCCGCCCGCTGCGCGAATGGCTGGCGCCAAACGTTGAGAACACTTCACATCAAACAAAATGGTGCCATTCGGCACTCGACTCAAAACGTCTTGGGCAAACAATTGCATTTGCCTGTCTGGGTAAATGGTTTCACCATCTTGCGTGACGACGCCCAATCGATCACCGTCACCGTCAAACGCCAGTCCCAACTCGGCCCCTGAGGTTTGCAGCGTCGCAATGAGATCTTTCAAATTTTCTGGCTTGCTGGGATCGGGGTGGTGATTTGGAAAATTGCCATCCACTTCGCTGAACAATTCAATGACTTCGCAACCCAAGGCACGAAAAATACCTGGGGCACTTGCACCTGCTATGCCGTTGCCAGAATCGACCACAATTTTCAGAGGGCGCGATAACTGAATACCCGACACAATGCGTTGAATGTAAGCAGGCAAAATGTCGATGATACGGACAGAACCGCCCGGTTTGAGTTGCCAAAACTCATTTTCAATGGTGTGTTGCAAGGCCTTAATTTCGTCTCCATAAACAGCCCTGCCACCCAACACCATTTTGAAACCATTGTCATCTTTCGGGTTGTGGCTGCCCGTCACTTGAATGCCACTGTCGCAAAGTGTGTGCGCTGCAAAATACAACTGAGGCGTGGTGGTCAGACCCACATCAATCACTTCAATGCCAACTGCCACCAGTCCGCGGATCAAAGCTGCCGACAAGACAGGTCCACTGAGGCGACCATCACGCCCAACCGCCACGGTATGCCGCCCTTCCCTCATGGCCAATGTGCCAAAGGCTTGGCCTAAGGCTTCAGCCAGGTTTTCGTCCAAGTTCCGCAGGTAGGTACCTCGAATGTCGTAAGCCTTGAAAATGGATGCCGTGACTTGCATAAAAAATTAGCCTTGGTTGATGTCTCGCACCGCTTTCATGGGCGAGACCGGGTGAACCTTTTCGACCTCCATTGTAGGTGCGGCAGGCTCAAATCGGATACGATGGCCCCATGCAATTTCAACCTGAAACCTGTCACAAATCCATTCAAAGTCCTTGGGGTGCAGTGACCCTTGCGGCCAATCCTAAGGGACTGAGCGGTGTTTGGTTTGAGAATCAAAAACATTTTCCAGACACTCGCTCATGGACACTT
>CANHXV010000069.1 GCA_947464665.1 Comamonadaceae bacterium | reverse complement strand
GCATCACCACCGCTGTAGGAGGCACCGTCAGGGCTGTGGAAGGAGGGCGTAGGAAGGGTGGCCAGTTATTTATGGTTCGAACGCAATTGCGTCAGTTCTTTGTCAAGCTCGTATCATATCTTCTATAAGACATAAGACAGAGCCCATTGTGGGTTTTCGAGGGTAAACTCTGTCCCATCCTTTTTTAATCACTATTTGGAGTTCTCCTCATGAGCAAGAAGCCTGTTCGCGTAGCCGTCACTGGTGCAGCTGGTCAAATTGGTTACGCACTGTTGTTCCGTATCGCCTCTGGCGAAATGTTGGGCAAAGATCAGCCCGTGATCTTGCAATTACTTGAAATCCCCGACGAAAAAGCCCAAAAAGCTCTCAAAGGCGTGATGATGGAGTTGGACGATTGTGCTTTTCCACTGTTGGCGGGCATGGAAGCTCATTCAGACCCCATGACAGCTTTCAAAGACACCGACTACGCGTTGTTGGTGGGTTCACGTCCTCGCGGCCCTGGTATGGAGCGCGCAGAGTTGCTCGCTATCAATGGCGCCATCTTTACGGCACAAGGCAAAGCTTTGAACGCTGTGGCTTCACGCAATGTCAAAGTTTTAGTGGTCGGCAACCCCGCTAACACCAATGCCTATATCGCCATGAAGAGCGCGCCGAATCTCAAACCCGGTAACTTCACAGCCATGCTGCGCTTGGACCACAACCGTGCTGCATCCCAAATTGCAGCCAAAACCGGCAAAGCAGTTGCTGACATTCAGAAATTGTGCGTTTGGGGAAACCACTCTCCCACCATGTACGCCGATTATCGTTTTGCCACCATCAACGGCCAATCTGTGAAGACCATGATCAACGACCAAGAGTGGAATGCCAACGTGTTCTTGCCTACAGTTGGCAAACGTGGTGCCGCGATCATTGAAGCGCGTGGTTTGTCATCTGCCGCCTCTGCAGCCAATGCCGCCATCGATCACATGCGTGATTGGGCATTGGGCACCAACGGCCATTGGGTCACCATGGGCATTCCTTCACAAGGCTGGTACGGTATTCCCAAAGACGTCATGTTCGGCTTTCCCGTCACATGCGTGAACGGCGAATACAAAGTGGTCGAAGGTTTAGAAATTGATGCCTTCAGCCAAGCTTGTATCGACAAAACTTTGAAAGAGTTGACAGACGAGCAAGCAGGCGTGGCTCACTTGCTCTAATTAGAAGACACTTTCGTGAAGCATCCGCGCGACATTCTTCTGGGATCACAAGCTTCAGGCATGCTTTTGCCTGTGTGTGATCACTACAGTGGCGTTGAAGTGCGGATGCGCAAAAGCTTGCAACTGCAAGCGGAAATGACGCAAGAGTTTGGGGCCTGCGTCTTCGATGTGACTTTGGACTGTGAAGATGGTGCCCCTGTAGGTGGTGAAATTGAGCACGCTCATTTGGTCAAAGAAATTGCAAGCAGTGCAGCGAATGAAGCCAGGGTGGCTGTTCGAGTGCATCCTGTTGATCACCCTTCATTTTTCAATGACGTCAACCTGATTGTGGGGAATGCCCATCGCCAATTGAGGCATGTGATGATTCCCAAGGTGGAGTGTATTGCCGATGTAGACACAGCGGCAGAAGCTTTGAAACAAGCAGGTGCGCTGACTTTACCATTGCATGTCTTGATTGAGTCGCCAGCAGCAGTTCACCGCGCCTTTGACATTGCCTCACATCCTCGCGTGCAATCCTTGAGTTTTGGACTCATGGATTTTGTTTCTGCCCACGGCGGTGCCATACCCGCAAGTGGCATGGGGGTCGAAGGACAATTCACGCACCCCCTGGTTTTGCGAGCCAAATTGGAAATAGCCAGTGCATGCCATGCACACGGCAAAGTGCCATCGCACTGCGTGGTCACAGAATTCAGCGATTTAGAAGCCATTAAATTGGCGGCCTTAAAAGCTTCTCGCGATTTAGGCTACACGCGCATGTGGAGTATTCACCCCAGTCAAATCAGGCCTGTGGTGGAAGCCTTTGCCCCAAGTGCACATGAGATTGAACAAGCTGCAGAGTTGATCGAAACAGCTTGTCGTGCAGATTGGGCGCCCGTGAGTTTTGGCGGCCAATTGCATGATCGCGCAAGCTATCGATTCTTTTGGCAAGTGCTTGAACGCGCTCATCAAACGGGAAGAGATTTGCCCGAGTCGGTTCAATCCTATTTTGGAGAGACCACATGTGCCAATTGAAATTCTTCTTGCTACTCTTAGCCAGTCTTTCGAGCTTAGGATTTAATTTGGCGAAAGCGCAATCATCTAAAGATGTAAATGGAGGCGTCAAAAAAGAGGCCCACACAAAACCTGTGGCAAAGCCACCGGCGCCCAATTCCATCAAGAAAAACGAGCCAGGCAAACGCAATGTGACTGCAAAGCCACTTGATCTACCTTTGGCCCCGCAAGAACTCAGCATTGCTGAGCGCGTGCATGTTGGCCACTTACCATGTGAGCTAGGTGCATCCATTCGCATGACGGCCGATGCCAATGCGCCTGGCTACTTTGATGTGCAAAGCAAGGGCTATAAATACCGCATGCGCCCAGTCGCAACCAGCACGGGGGCCATCCGATTAGAAGATGAAAAGGCTGGGGCTGTCTGGTTGCAGTTGGCCAACAAGTCCATGTTGATGGATCAAAAAAATGGAAGGCGATTGGCCGATGAATGTACTCACCCTGATCAGGTCGCCGTTGCCAATGATATGAGGATCAACCCTCCGCCAGCCTTGATTGATTTGAGCAACCTTGCCACCGAGAACAAGCGCTGAGTTGTCAAGTTTAAAAAGTTGAAGTGATTCATTAAATTCGTAAGACAGGAGAAAACGATGTTGCAAGCTTACCGTGAACATGCCGCTGAACGTGCCGCGATGGGAATTCCCCCGTTGCCTTTGGATGCCAAACAGACTGCTGAGTTAATTGAACTCATCAAAAATCCACCCCAAGGCGAAGAAGCCTTTTTGTTAGATTTACTGACGCACCGTGTGCCGCCTGGTGTAGACGATGCAGCCAAAGTGAAGGCCTCGTTCTTATCGGCAGTGGCCCATGGTGACTTGTCTGTTGCATTGGTCAACAAAGCCAAAGCCACTGAGTTATTGGGCACCATGGTAGGCGGTTACAACGTCAAACCTTTGATAGATTTGCTTGACCACAAAGAAGTGGCTGCCGTGGCTGCTCAAGGGTTAAAGAAAACATTGCTGATGTTTGACTTCTTTCACGATGTTGCAGAAAAATCAAAAGCAGGCAATGCCAACGCAACGGCAGTCATTCAAAGCTGGGCTAATGCTGAATGGTTCACGTCGAGACCAGAAGTCGCGAAAAAAATCACTGTTTCTGTGTTCAAAGTGCCCGGAGAAACCAATACTGACGATTTGTCTCCTGCACCCGATGCTTGGAGTCGCCCCGACATTCCATTGCATTATTTGGCGATGTTGAAAAATACCCGTCCTGATGCCGCCTTCAAACCAGAAGAAGATGGCAAGCGCGGTCCGATGGCTTTCATTGAAGAGATGAAGAAAAAAGGCTACTTGGTGGCTTATGTGGGCGATGTGGTGGGCACTGGTTCATCTCGCAAGTCGGCGACCAATAGCATCATTTGGGGCTTTGGTGAAGACATTCCTTTTGTGCCCAACAAGCGCTTTGGTGGTGTTACTTTGGGCGGCAAAATTGCACCTATTTTCTTCAACACACAAGAAGACTCTGGCGCGTTGCCGATTGAAGTTGATGTTTCCAAGCTGGAAATGGGTGATGTGATTGAAGTTTTGCCCTACGACGGCAAAATTGTGAAAAACGGCGAGACGATATCAAGCTTTGAACTTAAAAGTGAAGTCTTGTTTGATGAAGTTCGCGCTGGCGGACGTATCAATTTGATCATTGGCCGTTCACTGACAGGTAAGGCTCGCGAGTTCTTGGGCTTGCCCACCTCCACATTGTTCCGATTGCCCAAAGTGCCTGCCAGTACGAAAGCTGGTTTCACATTGGCGCAAAAAATGGTAGGCCGTGCTTGCGGTATGCCAGAAGGTCAAGGGGTGCGCCCTGGTGTGTATTGCGAACCCAAGATGACTACTGTGGGCTCACAAGACACCACTGGTCCAATGACCCGTGACGAATTGAAAGACTTGGCTTGCTTGGGCTTCTCCGCAGACATGGTCATGCAATCGTTCTGTCACACAGCCGCTTACCCCAAAAAAGTGGACGTGAAAATGCACCACGATTTGCCAGCATTCATCAGTAACCGGGGTGGCGTGGCGTTGAACCCTGGCGACGGTGTGATTCACAGCTGGTTGAACCGCTTGTTGTTGCCCGACACCGTTGGCACCGGTGGTGACTCGCACACACGTTTTCCAATTGGTATTTCCTTTCCTGCGGGCTCGGGTTTGGTCGCCTTTGGTGCGGCAACCGGTGTGATGCCTTTAGACATGCCTGAGTCCATCTTGGTCCGTTTCAAAGGAAAAATGCAGCCTGGCATTACGCTGCGCGATTTGGTTCATGCTATTCCTTATTACGCCATTCAAGCTGGCTTATTGACCGTTGCCAAGTCCGGCAAGATCAATGAGTTCTCTGGCCGCATTCTTGAAATTGAAGGCTTGCCAGATTTGAAAGTTGAACAAGCGTTTGAGCTGTCCGATGCTTCGGCTGAGCGGTCTGCGGCGGGTTGCACTGTGAAGCTCAATCCAGAACCTGTGAAAGAGTACTTAAACTCCAACATCGTTCTAATGAAAAATATGATTGCACAAGGCTACAGCGACAAGCGCGCTCTTGAGCGACGCATCAAAGCCGTACAAGCCTGGTTGGCCCAGCCCAACTTGCTCGAGGCCGATGCCAATGCAGAGTACGCGCATGTGCTTGAAATCGACATGGACCAATTGAAAGAGCCTGTCTTATGCTGCCCGAACGATCCAGATGACGCCAAATTGATGTCGCAAGTGGCTGGCACCAAAATTGATGAGGTTTTCATTGGTTCTTGCATGACCAACATTGGTCACTTCCGTGCAGCCTCAAAACTGCTCGAAGGTCGACGTGATATCCCCGTGAAGTTGTGGGTTGCGCCGCCCACCAAAATGGATGCCGCCGAGCTGACCAAAGAAGGTCACTATGGTGTGTTTGGTGCTGCAGGCGCACGGACTGAAATGCCGGGTTGCTCTTTGTGCATGGGTAACCAAGCGCAAGTTCGGGAGGGCGCTACGGTGGTGTCTACCTCAACGCGCAATTTCCCCAACCGTTTAGGAAAAAACACCAATGTGTATTTGGCGTCTGCTGAGGTTGCCGCCATCAGTTCCAAATTGGGACGCATCCCTAGCGTGGAAGAGTACCAAGCCAGCATGACTGAAATCAACAAAGATGGAAGTCAGATTTACAAGTACATGAACTTCGACCAAATCGAAGAGTACGCAGAAGTGGCCAAGGGTGTTTCAGCTTAAAACTGCACACGAAGTCTTTTGCTCAAGCCCAAAAGATTTCGGTCTTTTGGGCTTTTTTGATGGCTCGCAGAGTTTGTGCAATCAGATCGTTGCAAAATCAAGCTTGTGGAACATTCAATGATCATTGTGGGTGGAGGAATCGGTGGGCTTGCTGCCGCTTTGGCGACTGGCCAAGCTGGCGCCATGCCGCAGGTGCTTGAGCGCGCCGCCACGTTTTCGGAGGTGGGTGCTGGTATCCAATTGGGCCCCAATGTGACGCGCATTTTGCATGCTTGGGGATTGGCTGAAGATCTCAAAAGAGTTGAGTTTGTGCCGCGCAAACTTGAAGCCAGAGACACGCAAACTGGCCAAGTCATTGGGACGCTGCGTTTAGGCCAGCGAAGTCTAGATACGTATGGAGCACCTTATGTCACCGTACATCGTGCTGATTTGCATCGTGTCTTGTTACAAAAAATCATGCGCTCTGGCCTTGCTGAATTGCATCTTGATTCAGAAGTACAAGCCGTGAAGCAGGATGCTGACGGCATCCGGATCAGTGGCGCAAACTTGCCAGCAAGCATGACCGAATTTTCTAAGTCCAGCGCCATGGTGGGAGCAGATGGTCTTTGGAGTGCGACACGTCAATACGTGGTACCACCCACGGCGCCCAGAGCCACAGGCCTGCTTGCTTACCGTGCGTTGTTGCCCATGCTATCTGTGCCTGAGAAGTTGCGCTTGCAAGATGTGAATGTTTGGATGGGACCCAGCGTTCATGCGGTCTTGTACCCAGTTCAATGTGGTGATTTTTTGAACTTGGTGGTGGTGGTCCAAGGGTTACCACCAGAGAATTTAGAAGACTGGGACCACGCAGGCAACAAACAAGACTTAGAGGCTGCCATGGGACCCGTTCACGCAGACCTTCGGGACTTGCTGGCTGCAGTGCCAGCTTGGCGACTGTGGCCACTGTGTGACCGTCCGCCTCTAAAGGGCCCTTGTGAAATGGCAAAAGGGCAAATCGCTTTATTGGGCGATGCAGCCCACCCTGTGCGGCCGTTCTTGGCGCAAGGCGCAGGGATGGCCATAGAAGATGCGGCTGAATTGGGCAGATGTTGGGTCAAAGCAGATTTGCCTGTGGCAGAGCGTTTGAAAATGTATGCTCAAGCGCGATGGGCCCGCAACGCTCAAGTGCAGCAACGCTCAATTCGCAATGGCCAGATTTTTCACCTTCAAGGGCCTCTGCGATGGGGCCGAAATGTGGCCATGAAACTCATGGGCGAGTCCTTGATGGATGCCCCTTGGCTTTATGCAGGCCCCTGAATGAGTGCAACAAATTCAGAGAAGATCTTGGTGTACTTGTAAGACTGACTCAGACTGCTCCCAGCAGTAAAAATTCCATCAGAGCTTTTTGCGCATGCATGCGATTTTCAGCTTCATCCCACACAACCGATTGGGGCCCATCAATGACTCCTGCACTGACTTCTTCACCTCGGTGAGCAGGTAGACAATGCATGAAAAGCGCATCAGGTTTGGCCACTTTCATCATCTCTTCGTCAACACACCAATCAGCAAAAGCTTTTTTACGGGCTTCGTTCTCGGCCTCAAAGCCCATGCTGGTCCAAACATCGGTGGTGACCAAGTCAGCGCCTTCGCAAGCTTGCATGGGGTCTTTGAAGAACTGTGTACTGGCAGCACTTCGAACGCCGACAACCGCAGGGTCCACTTCGTAGCCGCTGGGCGTGCTGAGGTTGACCTTAAAGCCCAGCAGATCGGCAGCTTGAAGCCAGGTATTGGCCATGTTGTTGCCATCACCTACCCAAGCGACTGTTTTGCCTTGAATAGAGCCACGGTGCTCGATGTAGGTGAAGATGTCTGCCAAGATTTGGCAAGGGTGGAATTCATTGGTCAGGCCATTGATCACAGGCACGCGTGAATGCTTGGCAAACGTTTCAATCTTGTCTTGCCCATAGGTGCGAATCATGACCAGATCGACCATGCGGCTGATCACTTTGGCGCTGTCTTCGATGGGCTCTGCACGACCCAGTTGGCTGTCGCCAGTCGTGAGGTGCACGACCGAGCCGCCCAGTTGGTACATGCCCGCTTCAAAACTCACACGGGTTCGCGTGGAAGCTTTCTCAAAGATCATGGCCAAGGTGCGGTCAGTCAATGGCTGGTATTTTTCGTAGGTCTTGAACTTGGCTTTGATGAAGGATGCACGCTTGAAAATATGTGCATATTCTTCAGCGCTTAAATCTGTGAATTGCAAGTAATGCCGAGGCAGCATGGTGGGTGCCTGCGTGACCATTAGAAAGACTCCGACAAAAATGTGTGAATGAGTGGCAGCAAAATATCGGCCACTTCATCGGCTTCAGCCTGAGTCATGATAAGGGGCGGTACGATGCGAATGACGCTGTCTGCTGTAACGCTGATCAACAAACCTGCTTCAGCAGCGCGCAATGTGAGAGCGCTGCAGGGTTTGTCCAATTCAATTCCCAGCATCAAACCTTGGCCGCGAATTTCTTTGATCCCTTGGGTGTCAGCAAGCCCTTTTTCCAGACGTGTTTTCAGGTGAGCACCTACTTTGGCTGCATTGTCTAGCAATCCGTCTTTTTCCATGATGCGAATGGTTTCAACGCCAGCACGCATGGCCAGTGGGTTGCCGCCAAAAGTAGTGCCGTGATTGCCAGGCTGAAAAATGTTGGCGGCCTTGGGTCCTGCCACGACAGCAGCAATCGGAACGCCAGAACCTAAGCCCTTGGCTAAGGGCATCACGTCGGCCTTGATGCCTGCCCATTGATGGGCAAACCACTTGCCTGTTCTGCCCATGCCGCATTGAACTTCGTCAATCATCATGAGCCAATCTTTTTCGTCGCAAAGTGCACGGACATCGCGCAGATAGTCCATGTGCATGGGGTTCACGCCACCCTCGCCTTGAATAGTTTCAAAAAAAACGGCCACCACATTAGGGTTATTTTCAGTGGCCTTTTTCAAAGCGACAATGTCATTCAAGGGCACGCGCAAGAAGCCCTCAACCAAAGGCCCAAAACCCTGCTGAATTTTGGTGTTGCCTGTGGCACTCAAGGTTGCAATGCTGCGGCCGTGAAAAGCTTTTTCATAAACCACGATGACCGGATTGTCGATGCCCTTGTCATGACCAAACTTCCGGGCTAGTTTGATGGCCGCTTCATTCGCCTCTAAACCTGTACAGCAAAAAAACACATTGGTCATGCCAGATAACTCAACCAATTTGGCAGCCAATTTTTCTTGGTTGGGCACATGGTAATAGTTACAACTGTGAATGATTTTGCTGAGCTGATCTTGAAGCGCCGGCACCAACTCTGGGTGGTTGTGACCTAAGGTGTTCACAGCAATGCCGCCCAATGCATCCAAATACACTTTGCCATTGACATCCCACACTCGGCAGCCCTGACCGTGGCTCAAGGCAATTGGCACACGGCCATAAGTGTTCATGGTGTGCGGCGACGTGGCTTCAATGAAAGCAGACATGCAGGTACTCCTCTGAAAAGAAATCGGCCCAACGAAGAGGGCCGCTGAGATGCGATTTTAGAGGCAGAACTTAAGCTTCAAGTCTTATATAAGATACAATTCTTTTGCAATGCAGCATTGAGGTGATCCCTGATGCCTGCCCATGAATTCTCACAACCTCTGATAGATGGTTTCAAACAACGCCAAAGAAGTTCTGATTCAAGGAATTACCTTGGATGGCCGCACTTTCCGCCCCAGTGATTGGGCTGAACGCTTGGCTGGTGTGATGGGACAATTTCGGCCAGGGGGTGCTACCCCAGGTAGCCACCTCAGTTATTCCCCATGGTGTATACCGCAAACCTTAGGGGGCATTAAATGCGTGGTGGTTCACACAGATTTGCGTGGCTACGAACCCATGGCGTGGGACTTTCTCATGAATTTTGCCAAAGACAACAATTTGCAAGTGTCTGAGGCGTGTCTGTTGCCAGACGCTCCCAAATAGAATCAGTCTTTAGAAAGACGCCCACAAAAAAGCCGTCCTAAGACGGCTTTTTGCTTTTTCTTTGCTGACAGCGCACCCGTTTCAAACGGCGGCAACCCTGGTGGGTGCCGGGCTGGTGATCAATTGATCAGGCGAGGGCCAAGGCTTTCACCTTGGTTGACAAGCGGCTCTTATCGCGAGCTGCTTTGTTCTTGTGAAAGATACCTTTGTCGGCAACGGTGTCCACGACGGCTTGCATTTTGGCAAACAGTTCGCTGGCTTTGGTTTTGTCACCCGCCAGAACAGCTTTTTCAACGTTCTT
>CANHXV010000068.1 GCA_947464665.1 Comamonadaceae bacterium | reverse complement strand
GCGGGCAACTTTTGGAGTGGCTCCATGTTTGAGCCGCGCGACCAAGCTGTTGCCGTGTTGTATGCCTTGCAGGCGGACGGTCGCTTAGAGACCAAAGCAGGCAACGCCACTGTGGCCAATGGCCTGGCTTGGTCACCCGATGGACGCACGCTTTATTGGTCGGACACCGGCGCTCACTGCATCAGGGCTTGGGACTATGACGCTGCTACCCAATCATTGAGCCATGAACGCTTGTTTGCCCAATTTCCGCTCAAGCCAAAAAACTGGGCCTATGGCACTGCCAGCGCCCAAACGTATTGGGGCCGACCCGATGGTGCAGCGGTGGATGCGGATGGCTTCTACTACTCTGCCATGTACGAGGGGCATCACTTGGCCAAATTTGCGCCAGATGGCCGCTGCGTAGCTTTCATGAAAACGCCTGTTCAGTGTCCTACCATGCCCTGTTTTGGCGGTGAAGATTTGCGTACCTTGTTCATTACCACATCGTCCCACGGCCGCAGCGCTCAGGAACTGCAAGCCCTGCCTGATTCAGGCTGTGTGTTTGCAATGCGAGTAGAGACGCCAGGCTTACCTGTGAGTTTTTTCAACAACTGAATTGACCTATTTCTTGCAGTCAAAAAAGCAAAAAAACGTCTAAACAAGGGCGTAGCCGTTTAACATGGGCATATGCATGAAAGCCCCCAAACTAGCCAAAACACAGATCTGTTCCCCGATCTGCCAGCGCTTGTAGACACCATCCGATCTGCTGCCGCGCAAAATGCAAGTGAACGTCAGACGTTTCGCATTCATGGCTCTGGCAGCCACGATTTTTATGGCGAATCATTGCAAGGGGCGCTGTTAGAAACACGGGGACTCAAGGGCATCGTTCAATATGAACCGAGTGAGCTGGTCGTTACGGTGGCCGCTGGCACGCCCTTGCAAGCCTTAGAAACCGTTTTGTCAGAGCAGGGTCAATGCTTGGCTTTTGAGCCGCCCCATTTTCAATGGGCCGGCAACAAGCCACACGGCCAAGCCACAGTCGGCGGTATGGTGGCTGCTGGCTTAAGCGGCCCTGCCAGAGCCAGTGCAGGATCGGTTCGAGATTTTGTCTTGGGTCTGCGGTTCATCAATGGCCGCGGCGAACACCTTACCTTTGGTGGGCAGGTCATGAAAAATGTCGCTGGCTACGACGTCAGTCGATTGCTGGCAGGCAGTTGGGGCACGCTGGGTTTGATCACCGAGGTGTCTCTCAAGGTCTTGCCGATGGCTCCGTCCGAAGCTTTTTTGATGTGCTCTCTGTCGCAAGCACAAGCCTTGAATTTATTACACCAATGGGGAGGCCAGCCCTTGCCCTTGAATGCCAGTTGCTGGGTCAAAGACAGCACGCAGGCTGGCGCACCAGAGATGTTGTTTGTTCGCTTGCGAGGAGCGCTGGCTGCGGTGCAAGCCGCCAAACTGCGCATGTCACAAGATGTCGCTAAGCTACAAAGTGAATTGATAGAACAATCGGCTGAATCTGCCGCCCAAGATTGGGCCTTGTGCCGAGACCAAGCCTTGCCATTTTTCACAGAACATAGCAACTCCAAAGACATGGCGCTTTGGCGCTTGTCTGTGCCGCAAACAGCACCGGTTTTGAATCTACCAAACAGTGCAGGCGAAGCTTTCATTGAGTGGCATGGTGCGCAGCGATGGATCTGGGCGCCGCTCAGTGACGTCCAAGCCATTCGGCAAGTCGCGGCCAACGTTGGCGGCCAAGCCACTTTGTTTAGACGGCCACAGCAAGCCAGTGCCGCAGTGAACGTGAACACGCCAGTTTTTGAGCCACTCGATTCAGTGCAGCAACGCATTCAACACGCGCTGAAAAACGAATTTGACCCTGCGGGCATTTTTAGCCCGCGAAGACTGAACGCGTATTTCTGAGGCGCAACATGCAAACCCAACTCGCACCTGAGTTTCAAAACACCCTGATCGGCCAAGAGGCTGAAGCCATTCTGCGCCAATGTGTTCATTGTGGATTTTGCACAGCCACTTGCCCTACCTATCAACTGATGGGCGATGAGCTAGACGGTCCGCGAGGTCGCATCTATCTTATGAAGCAAGTGTTTGAAGGGGCAGCGCCCACACGCAAAACACAGTTGCATTTAGACCGATGCCTGACATGCCGCAATTGCGAAAGCACATGCCCCAGCGGCGTTGAATATGGCCACTTGGTTGACTTGGGTCGCAAAGTGGTCGATGCCAAAGTACCAAGACCCCTGAAAGAACGTGCACTGCGCTGGGCCCTCAAAGAAGGACTCACCTCCGCACTTTTTACACCTGCCATGAAGTTGGGGCAAAGCGTTCGAGGACTCCTGCCCGCAGCACTGAAAGCCAAAGTACCCGCGCCACAAAATGCTGGCGCATGGCCACAAGAAACTCACGCGCGCAAGGTCTTGATGTTGGCGGGTTGCGTACAACCCGCCATGATGCCCAACATCAATACCGCCACCGCCCGCGTGCTCAATGCCTGCGGCATTCAGGTTGTCGTGCCACCAGCTGCTGGCTGTTGTGGTGCCGTCAAGTTTCACTTGAATGATCAGGTCGGCGGCTTGGACCACATGCGTCAAAACATCGATGCTTGGTGGCCTTGGGTTGAACAAGGCGCAGAAGCCATTGTGATGAATGTTTCAGGCTGCGGTGTCACGGTCAAAGAGTATGGCCATCTGTTGCAACATGATGCTCAATATGCCGAGAAGGCGCGACGCATCTCAGAACTCACACGCGACTTGAGCGAATTGTTGCCCATGTGTTTGCCAGTGCTTCAACAAAAATTAAAGCCTGAAATTGTGGCCCAAACAGGTGTGCTAGCGTATCACCCACCTTGTACATTGCAGCATGGCCAACAACTTAAAGGCGGTGTGGAATCTCAACTTGGCCAACTTGGATTCAAACTCCGTGTGGCCGCAGTTGAATCTCATTTGTGCTGTGGCTCTGCAGGCACCTATTCAGTGTTGCAAGCTGATACGGCGTATGCCTTGCGCGATCGCAAGTTGGGGCATTTAAATCACTTGCAACCCACCGCCATTTTGAGTGCCAACATTGGCTGCATCACACATTTGCAAAGTGGCGCCGATGTGCCAGTTCGTCATTGGGTGGAGTTGGTCGACGAAGTGCTTTCAAAAAGCCACTGAAGCCCTCTGAATCAGAATTAATTTAACTTAAGCTGATTTAAGTGGCCAGAGCCGCTTCAATGTCTTGCGCAATTTTCTCGGGCTTGTCCATCGAGGCATAGCGCTTGATCACACGGCCATCGCGGCCGACCAAAAACTTGGTGAAGTTCCATTTGATGGCCTTGCTGCCCAACAAGCCCGGCGCCTCAGCACACAACCATTGGTAAAGCGGATGCGCTTCGGGGCCATTCACATTGATCTTCTGCATCATGGTGAAACTCACGCCGTAATTGACTTGGCAAAAATCGGCAATGACTTCATTGCTGGCAGGATCTTGATTGCCAAATTGATTGCAAGGGAACCCTAAAACGGCCAAGCCCTTGTCTTTGTAGGCTTGGTAAATTTTTTCAAGACCGCCAAACTGAGGTGTGAAACCGCAGGCGCTGGCTGTGTTCACAATCAACATGACCTTGCCTTGCAGTTGACTCAGTGGCAAGCCTTGCCCGTTCATTTGAACTGCTTCAAAATCGTAAATCGTTTTCATGGGAAGTGCCTTGGAGAGGGGTTAAGTCAATTGGCGATCAACCATGAGAGTGATCATTTTTTGCCACTTCAATCAGTTTCTGCAACTCTTCACTGTGATCCCGCATGTTGCGCTCATGCCAACGTTTGATGAGCCACATAAAGCCAGCAACCACCAAGCCAAAGGCGGTGATAGCTCCAAAGGCTGACAAGCCCATGCCTGTTGAGAAACTGTACATGCCACCTAAAAACAAAATACAAGCTTGTTCGTTGAAGTTTTGAACCGCAATGGACCTGCCGGCGCCCATCAGGTTATGGCCACGGTGTTGCAACAAGGCGTTCATGGGCACGACCAAAAAGCCACCCAGTGCGCCCAACATAATTAAGAAGGGCGCAGCCACCCACACGTTGTCAATGAAGTTCATGCCAACAACAAGCAGGCCCATGCCAATGCCCAAAGGCATGACAAGTGTTGCTTGGTGCAATTTCATTCGCACAGAGGCCACCACAGCACCCACAGCGGTGCCAATGGCAACGACACCCACCAAACTAGACGCTTGTGTGGTGGTGTATCCCAAAGCAACCGCGCTCCACGCCAAGACGATGTAGCGCAAGTTACCTGAGACGCCCCAAAATAAGGTGGTGGTTGCCAATGAAATTTGGCCCAGGCGATCTTTCCAAAGGCGTGTATTGCAATCCCAAAAATCGGGCAACAGGGCCCCTAAATTGGAAGGCAGTGGGCGCATGGCCACACCCGTATCTGGGATTCGTGTGTTGAACCAAGCCGCCAAGGCATAAAAGACGATCAACAACAAAATGGCAGCCTCGGGCGGCGTGTCGATGCCCGTGTCTAAGAACGGTAAGTCAATGCTCAACAAGTACTCTGCAACATGGGGGCCTACCAATTGCCCGCCAATCAAAACGCCCAAAATGATGGACGCAATGGTCAGACCTTCGATCCAGCCATTGGCTTTGACCAGTTGCGAGGCGGGCAGTAATTCGGTCAAGATGCCGTATTTGGCAGGTGAGTAAGCCGCAGCGCCTAAACCCACGATCGCATAAGACAGCAAGGGGTGGGTGCCAAACAGCATCATCAAACAGCCCACCACCTTGATGGCGTTGCTGACGAACATGACCTGACCTTTCGGTCTCGAGTCGGCAAACGCGCCCACAAAAGGCGCCAGCACCACGTAAAACAGGGCGAACATGGGCACCAGGGCGGCGCGTTGCCACTCGTCTCCGCCACTGGTGCGAATGAGTTCAACAGCCGCGACAAACAGCGCGTTGTCGGCCAGCGAGCTGAAAAACTGGGCCGCCATGATGGTGTAAAAACCGCGCTTCATGAAATCATGCAGTGAATCGATAAGGCATAGGGCCGAAGTCGAAAATAGGTGAATTGAAGAAAGCAACACCCGCTTTGCAGATGCTGGCCATGTTTCCGTTATATCACGCTCTGAAGTGACACAATCTAGGCTTCACCCTTTGAGACAGCCCTTTGTTTTTAACGATTCGAAATGCCTAGACCGATTCAGGCCACCATTGACCTTCAAGCCTTGCGTCATAACTTAGCGTGCATGAAAGCAACAGCCCCCGATGCCTTGGTTTGGGGGGTGGTCAAAGCCAATGCGTATGGCCACGGCATTGAAAGAGTTTTCGATGCTTTGCGTGCCGCAGACGGTATCGCACTCCTCGATTTGACAGAGGCCGAGCGTGTCCGGCAATTGGGTTGGCGCGGCCCCATCCTTTTGTTGGAGGGTGTTTTTGAAACCCGAGATCTAGAGATGTGCTCGCGGCTCAATTTGTGGCACGTGGTGCATTGCGAAGCACAAATCGACATGCTGGCCGTTCACAAAACAAATCTGGGTCACCGCGTATTCCTCAAAATAAATACGGGTATGAACCGATTGGGGTTTGCGCCACAAGCATTTCGAGCTGCATGGACACGATTGAATGCCCTGCCCCAAGTCGATGAAGTTTCGCTCATGTCGCACTTCAGCGATGCAGATACCGACAAAGGCATTGCAGCAGCCATGGCGGTGTTTCAAGAATACACCCACGACTTACCGGGTGAACGCAGCCTGAGTAACAGTGCCGCCACTTTGCGCCATGCCAAAGATTCAAAGACCCGGTCAGATTGGATGCGACCGGGCATTGCACTGTATGGCAGCTCGCCTGATTATCCCGTTCACACCGCTGATCATTGGGGCTTGAAACCCGTCATGAGTTTGAATGCCGCCATCATTGGCGTGCAACATTTGCAAGCGGGTGACACGGTTGGCTATGGCTCAGCCTTTGTGGCCGACCGCCCCATGCGAATTGGTGTGGTGGCCTGTGGCTACGCAGATGGTTATCCACGCCACGCGCCTACCGGCACGTCCGTTTGCGTGGATGGCGTGCGATCGCGAACATTGGGGCGCGTCAGCATGGACATGATCACAGTCGACATCACCGATTTGCCCCATGCCGACAGAGGCAGTGAAGTCACCTTGTGGGGACAGCCCCAAAAAACCAGCAAGCCATCTGTCGGTGTTTCGATCGATGAGGTGGCCAGTGCAGCAGGCACTGTGGGCTATGAGTTGATGTGTGCATTGGCAGCGCGCGTCCCCGTCACGGTCTTGGACACGCTTTGAACGCCAAGCAGCAAAACAACTTGGCCATGGCGGCCGCCTTGATTTTAATTTTGATTTGGGGTGCCAACTTCAGCGTACAAAAGTATTTGCTGGACACGCTTTCTCCCAGTGGGTTTTTGCTCGCACGTTACATGATCATGCCGACATGCGCATTGATCATGATGCGCATCACACTTGGCCGATTCTTTCCGCCGATGGCGCAAAAAGATATTTTGGAGTTGGCCAGTTTAGGCTTTGTGGGGCACAGCTTGCATGTGGGAATTGTTTGTTACGGCATTCATTTGTCGACCCCTTTTTCAAGCTCTGTGATTTTGGCGTGCGGCCCCATTTTCACCTTGCTCATATTGAGATGGAAGGGGCACGAAAAACTTCAGCGCTACCAAGTCTTGGGTGTCACGGTCGCCTTCTTGGGCGTGTTGTTGTTTCTTTCGGAGAAAATCATGAAGGGGGATTTGCGAGCAACGGGCGGAGATTTGGTCTTGTTTGTAGCCTCTATCTTGTTTTCTTATTACACCGTGCAAGCCAAACCACTGCTAGAAAAACACGGCAGTATTTTGACCATGGGGTATGCCACTTTGTTGGGCGGCTTGCCCGTCATGTTATTGTCTATCCCAACCGGGCTTGAAGCACCTTGGGCCAGTCTGGGTGTTCAGGGCTGGGTGGCCTTGGCCTGGTCAGTTTTGATTTCTGCTTTTGGCGGGTGGTTAGTTTGGGGCTGGGTGAACCAAGTCAGAGGCGTCGCCAGAACAGCGCCCCTCATGTACCTCATGCCGCCTGTAGCGGGCTTGTTTGCTTGGGCCATCACGGGCGAGCAATACACCGCAATCAAATTGGTGGGTGCCGCCATTGCCTTGATAGGCGTGGCTTTTGCGCAATTTGCCCCTCAGCGTAAAAATCCATCGTAGGCTGTTTTCAGAATCAGGGCGCTTACAACAGCCAAGAAGGCATAGCGCACAAAGCCAGCACCGTGCTTGAGCGCAAGCCGAGTTCCAATCAGGCTGCCGAGCACATTGGCCACGGCCATGGGCAGGGCCAAGTGCCACCACACATGGCCCTGCAGAGTGAACAGCACCAAGGCGGAAAAGTTGGTGGCTGTGTTCATCAGCTTAGACGAGGCCGATGCGTTCAAAAAGTCATAGCCCAACAAACGGACATAGGCAAAGACAAAAAAGCTGCCGGCACCTGGGCCAAAAAAACCATCGTAAAAACCAATCAACAATCCGATGGAAGAGGCTGCAATGGCCTCACGCCTGCCTTGAAACCGAGGCTCATGTGACTGCCCCATTTGTTTCTTGACGAGGGTGTAAATGAGCAGGCCTATAAGTAAAAACGGCAAGGCTTTGCGCAAAAAGCTGGGGTCTACTTGGGTGACGGTCCATGCACCACACAGCGAGCCTAAAAGGCCTGCCGCTGCAGCAGGCAACAAAGCAGCCCAACGCATTTCAACCTGGTTGCTGAATTTGTAAGTGGCAAATGCAGTCCCCCAGATGGCTGCGCTTTTGTTGGTACCAAGCAGGGTGGCCGGCGGTGCTGTTGGAAAGGTCGCAAACAGGGCAGGTACCAAAATGAGACCACCACCACCCACGATGGAGTCGACCATGCCGGCAAACATGGAGGCCAGGGAAACGAGCAGTATTTCCATCAAAAAAAAGCGCCGCTTTCGCGACGCTTGTAAAAAGTTACATCTCGTTTTGGATGTTTGTGTTCGATTGGTTTGGGTGTCTCCTCTGCCCTCAAAACGAACCCAAACAGCAGTTCATCGAGTGATTGAAATGTACAAGGCAGCATCAGACATTGCCATCAGGGATTTCCCGTGGCAAACCCCTGCGCATCTTTGGCCATCCAGTGTGCCGCCTTTTCAGCAATCATCAAGGTGGGGCTGTTGGTATTGCCACTCGTAATGGTTGGCATGACGCCTGCATCAACCACTCTCAAACCGCGAATGCCGCGAACTTGTAAGTGGCTGTTGACCACCGCCATGGGGTCATCTTCGCGGCCCATGCGGGTGGTGCCCACAGGGTGAAAAATGGTGCTGGCAATGTCGCCTGCCAGTTTGGCCAACTCTTCATCCGATTGGTATTGAACCCCAGGTTTGAATTCTTCAGGCTCGAAGCACCCCATAGCAGGTTGCGCCATGATGCGCCGAGTGACGCGCAGGCTGTCTGCCGCCACTTTCTTGTCTTCGTCGGTGCTTAAATAGTTGGGTGCAATGGCGGGGGGTACTTTGAAGTCGGGGCTCTTTAGCGTTACGCTGCCGCGACTGCTCGGATTCAAATTGCAGACGCTGGCGGTGATGGCGGGGAACTTGTGCAAAGGCTCACCAAATGCATCCAAACTCAAAGGCTGCACATGGTATTGAATATTGGCCCATTCACGCGTCGGATCGCTTTTGGTGAAGGCACCCAATTGACTGGGTGCCATGCTCATGGGGCCTGACCTAGACAGGGCATATTCCAAACCAATCTTGGCCTTGCCCCACCAACTGTTGGCCAAGGTGTTCAGTGTTTTGGCATGCTTGACTTTGTAGACAGAGCGAATTTGCAAATGATCTTGCAAATTCGCACCGACCCCAGGTAAGTCGTGCGTCACGTCGACGCCGTTTTGCTTCAAACTGTTGGCAGCTCCAATCCCTGAGAGTTGCAAAATTTGAGCAGAGCCGATGCTGCCTGCACTCAGCGCCACTTCGCGTGTGGCCGTAGCGGTGACCAACTGATGTCCGTCCCACACCTTGACCCCAGTGCACCGTTTGCCGCCATCGGCATCCGTTTCAATCACCAAACCAGCGACTTGTGCTTGTGTCCAAAGTTCAAAGTTGGGGCGAGCATAGCAAGTGGGCCTTAAAAACGCTTGGGCAGTGTTCCAGCGCCAGCCGCTTTTTTGATTCACTTCAAAATAGCCCACACCTTCATTGTTGCCCTGATTGAAGTCGCTCGAAGCGGGGACGCCGGCTTGTTGCGCCGCTTGTGCAAAGGCATCTAAAACGTCCCAACTTAAGCGCTGTTTTTCGATGCGCCACTCACCACCGGCTTTGCGCGCTTTGAGGATTCTGAAGTATTCGGCTGAAGCGACATCCTTGTGCGCTTGCGGATTTAACAGGCCTGCGGCAACCCCATTGGCGCCATGCGTTTCAGTGACGCCAAGATGGTGGTCTTCGTGGAATTTAAAGTAGGGCAGGCACTCATCCCAGCGCCATTGCGGCTCGTTGGTGATGGCTGCCCATTGGTTGTAATCGCGCGATTGGCCGCGCATGTAAATCATGCCGTTGATGCTGCTGCAACCCCCCAGCACTTTGCCGCGGGGGTATCGCAGCGTTCTGCCGTTCAAGCCTTCGGCCGCTTCCGTCTCGTAAAGCCAATCGGTGCGTGGATTGCCAATGCAATACAAATAACCAACGGGGATGTGTATCCAGTGGTAATCGTCTCGCTTGCCAGCCTCAATCAGCAAAACACGTTTGCTGGCATCGGCCGATAAGCGATT
>CANHXV010000067.1 GCA_947464665.1 Comamonadaceae bacterium | reverse complement strand
TCAATGTCGAAGCGGCCAGCTTGATGCGCTACGAAGCAGCTCGCCTGTTTGATGCAGGCCTGCCTTGCGGCGCGCAAGCCAACATGTCTAAACTTTTGGCAGCAGACGCTTCTTGGGAAGCCGCCAATGTCTGCTTACAAACCCATGGTGGTTTTGGTTTTGCCGCCGAATACGACATTGAACGTAAATTCCGTGAGACCCGTTTGTACCAAGTAGCCCCTATCTCAACCAACTTGATTTTGTCTTACGTGGGTGAGCATGTTTTGGGCATGCCCAAGTCTTACTGAGTCTTACTAAGCACCATTATGCCGAACTCTGAATTGCCTGTTTACACCACCCTTGATTGCAAACAAGTCAGCGCCCACGTGCTTCAAGTTTGCATGAACCGTCCTGAAGTGGGCAATGCACTGAACACCCAAATGGCGTTAGACATGCTGGACTTGTGGACGCGCTTGACCGATATTCCCGGCGAGATTCGCTGTGTGGTTTTAACAGGTGCTGGCAGCAAAATTTTTTGTGCAGGCGGTGACCTGAAAGAGCGAAACGGCATGACGCCACAAGCATGGCAACACCAACATGAAATTTTTGAGCGTTCTTACTGGGCGCTGATTGATTTACCATTGCCCGTCATCGGCGCCATCAATGGCCATGCCTTTGGGGGTGGTTTAGAAATAGCACTTTCATGCGATTTTTTGTATGCCAGTCAAGATGCACGGTTTGCATTTCCAGAAGTCACCTTGGGTATTATGCCGGGCATGGGTGGTACACAAAATTTGCCACGCGCCCTGGGTGAAAGACGCGCCAAAGAGTTGATCATGACGGGTCGTCCCTTTAGCGCCGCCGAGGCCAGTGAATGGGGCTTGATCAACCAATTGGTTGCTTCTGATCAAGTGTTGCCGCTTGCTTTGGAAACCGCGCAAAAGATTGCCAGCAATGCGCCTTTATCGGTTCGACAAATCAAAAAATCTATCCGATATGGCGGCCAAATGGAGTTGCGTACATCCTATCGTTTTGAAGTGGAAGCCTACAAGCACTTGGTGGACACCGATGACCGGCGAGAAGGCGTGAGCGCCTTCAACGAAAAGCGTCCGGCTGTCTTCAAAGGTCGATAAGTCAAACCGAGGTCTGGGTGATTTCCTCAAATACGCCCTCTTGGACTGAGCAATTGCTAGCCTTGCAAGGCCGTCCTATTACAGACCAAGATCGCCAACGCGCTGCATTGCACTTAGTCGACTGGTTTGGCAGCGTGATGCTGGGTCATCACTCAGCTGCCGGAGTAGCAATCAGCCGTTGGGCAGCGCATGCTTCAAAAGGCGCTTGCTGGACAGTGGGGGGGCGGTACTTGAACTGCGAGTCAGCAGCCTTGTCCAACGGAAGCTTGGGCAATATTTATGAGTTAGACGATTTGCACCGCGGCGCCGTCGTGCACCCAGCAGACACGATCATGGCAGCGGCGCTGGCAGTCGCACAAAGAGAAAAAGTTTCGCCCCAAGCATTTTTAGATGCGGTCGTTCGCGGTTACGAAGTGGCTATCCGTGTTGGTTTGCTAGCTGGTACGCCACATTATCAGCACTGGTACAGCACGGCCACATGTGGCGTGTTTGGTGCCGCAACGGCTTGTGCAAGCTTATTGCAATTAGATGTTCACCAAGCCACAAATGCGCTGGCCCAAGCGGGCATGCAAGCGAGTGGCGTTTGGCAATGTCGCATGGAATCTGGATTTTCTAAACAACTGGCCACAGGGCGCAGCGCGCAATCGGGTGTGTTGGCGGCAGACTTAGCATCTGCTGGCTTGGAAGGACCGCGCCATATCTTGGAAGGTCAGCATGGTTGGCTAGCAGCCACTGACAGCATGCCCACCAAGAAGCATGCCATGGCGGTGTTAACGCCTGAGGCTGGAAGCCCGTGGCTCATTCATGAGGTGAGTTTCAAGCCATGGCCCGTCTGCCGGCATGTGCATCCGGCCATTGCTTGTGCTGTTGAACTGCACAAAAAAATAGGCCCTATTGACAATATCGTTCGCATCGAAATAAGTACCTACCAAACAGCCCTTGATTTTGCCAACGAACCGAAACCAATCACCAGCCAACAAGCTCGCTTTAGTTTACAACATGGCGTGGCAGTAGCGCTCATGCAGGGTGATTTTTGGTTGGATGACGCCCAGCCTGATTCTTTGAACTTGCCACAACTTGTGCGATTGCGTCAGCACACACAAGTTCGCGCAGACAAGCAATGGAATCTTGCCTACCCTTCTCACTACGGTGCAAAGTTAAGGGTTTGGTTACGCAACGGTCAGTGTATTGAAGCCAGCCAGAATGACGCGCCAGGTGATCCAGAAAATCCACTGTCAACTTCAGAGATTGTGGAAAAAAATCAAGATGTGATGCGGGCCGCAAACTACGCGCCTCGTTCTATTTCACAATTAATCAATGCTAGTACCAAACTGCCAGAAGCCTGTTCCATGGATGATTTGTGGGACGCTTTGGACAAGCTTCAGAAGGTTTAACTGAGTCCGTGATCTGCATGGCGAAGACCCAAGCGCCTGGCTCCATGAAGCTTCTTCAAACTGTCGATCAAGCGGTGATGCCTGTCTAAGCCTTCCAACTTCATGCTGGTGGGCGTTAAACCAAAGAACCGGACACTGCCATTGACCGAGCCCAACACGGCGTCCATGCGGGCATTTCCAAACATACGGCGAAAGTTGTGTTCGTAGTTTTCTATCGCAAGGTCTGGGTCTAGCGCCACTTCCAGCACCGCGTTCAGTGCTTGGTAGAAAAGTTTCCGCTCAACGGTGTTGTCGTTGTATTGCAAGAAAGCCTCCACTAAATCTTGCGTGGCTTGAAATTGCTTCAGTGCTAAATTAATCAGCAGCTTTAACTCCAACACTGTCAATTGTCCCCATTCGGTGTTTTCCTCAAACTCAATGCCTATGAGGGTAGCGATATCGGCGTACTCGTCTAGCTCATTGTTTTCCAAGCGGTCTAGCAACGCTGCCAACTGGCCATCATCTAAGCGATGTAAGTTGAGAACGTCTTGACGGAACAACAAGGCCTTGTTGGTATTGTCCCAAATCAAATCTTCAACGGGATAAATTTCAGAATAGCCCGGCACCAAAATTCTGCAAGCAATGGCACCCAGTTGGTCGTATACGGCGGTGTAGACCTCTTTGCCCATGCCTTTCAAAATACCGAGCAATGTGGCAGATTCGTCGGCACTGGCTGTAGTGCCTTTGCCTGCAAAGTTCCACTCCACAAATTCGAAATCGGCTTTGGCACTGAAGAAGCGCCAAGACACAATGCCGCTGGAGTCAATGAAGTGCTCTACAAAGTTGTAGGGCTCTGTGACTGCGTTGCTTTCGAAGGTGGGTGTCGGCAAATCGTTCAGACCCTCAAAGCTGCGGCCTTGCAACAACTCAGTGAGACTCCGTTCTAGCGCGACTTCCAAGCTAGGGTGGGCGCCAAAGGAAGCAAACACGCCGCCTGTGCGGGGGTTCATTAAGGTAACGCACATGACGGGGTAAATACCGCCCAATGAGGCGTCTTTCACCAACACTGGAAAGCCTTGAGCTTCGAGGCCTTGAATGCCGGCCAAGATGCTGGGGAATTTAGCCAATACATGGGCAGGCACATCGGGCAAGCAGATTTCGCCCTCTAGAATTTCTCGCTTCACGGCGCGTTCAAAAATTTCTGACAAGCATTGCACTTGCGCTTCAGCCAGTGTGTTGCCCGCACTCATGCCGTTGCTCACAAACAAGTTCTCGACCAAGTTGGAGGGAAAGTAGACCACTTGATTGTCCGAGTGCCGCACAAACGGCAGTGAGCAAATACCACGCGCTGCATTTCCAGAGTTTGTATCGATCAAGTGCGAGCCTTTCAACTCACCATCAGGATTGTAAATTTTCAGGCAGTAGGGATCCAAAATTTCTTTGGGCAACGCATCCTTCTTACCTGGTTTGAACCATTTCTCATTTGGGTAATGCACAAACTCGGCGTTGGCCAAATCTTCACCCCAATAGGCGCCTGCGTAGAAATGGTTGTTGTTAAGGCGCTCAATGTATTCACCCAACGCAGAAGCCAACGCACTTTCTTTGGTAGCGCCTTTGCCATTGGTAAAGCACATGGGCGAATGCGCATCCCGAATGTGCAATGACCACACATTGGGGATGATGTTACGCCACGAAGCAATTTCAATCTTGATGCCCAAGCCAGCCAAGATGCCAGACATGTTGGCAATGGTTTGCTCTAAGGGCAAGTCTTTACCCAAAATGAAGGTGCTGCTTTCTGCATCTGGCTGAAGACTTAGCAAAGCTTGCGCATCGGCGTCGAGGTTGGCAACTTCTTCAATCACAAACTCTGGCCCCTCTTGCACCACTTTTTTCACGGTACATCGTTCAATGGAATTCAAGATACCGCGGCGATCGACTTCTGAAATATCGGGAGGCAACTGAACCTGAATTTTAAAAATTTGCAGGTAGCGGTTCTCTGGGTCAACAATGTTATTTTGTGACAGGCGAATGTGCTCAGTGGATATGTTTCGGGTGTCGCAGTAAAGCTTCACAAAGTAGGCCGCGCACAAAGCCGAGGAGGCCAAGAAGTAG
Source organism: Comamonadaceae bacterium (assembly GCA_947464665.1). Taxonomy (GTDB): domain Bacteria; phylum Pseudomonadota; class Gammaproteobacteria; order Burkholderiales; family Burkholderiaceae_C; genus Limnohabitans_A. The sequence goes on along the minus strand of CANHXV010000067.1, from coordinate 5,244 downwards.
TCGAAGGGGCCAGGCGCAGAGCCGTCGCCTTTGTAGCGAATGGGTTGGTCGGCTATGACCGTGAAGTCATCGAACTTGGCCTCTAGGCGAAGTTTGTCTAGAAAGTTGACTTTGATTTCCATGGATTTTTTTCAATACCTGTTGGTGCAACGATAATGCAAAAGTCATCTGAAATTCACGATTCTTCCTGTTTACTGCTTTAAAAATTGCAGACACCTCCAAATGCCTAGGCCTAAAACCTCATCAATATGAATGTTTTACTGAAATCAGAATCTGTGAGTTTCTGGCAAGCCTTCATGTTTTGGCTCAAGTTAGGCTTCATCAGCTTTGGCGGGCCAGCAGGTCAGATCGCCCTCATGCATGAAGAACTGGTGGTGCGCAGGAAGTGGTTGTCTGAAAAACGATTCCTGCACGCACTCAATTACTGCATGGTGCTGCCTGGGCCTGAGGCGCAACAACTGGCCACCTACATCGGTTGGTTGATGCACAAAACGCGAGGTGGCGTTGCTGCTGGCGTCTTGTTTGTATTGCCATCTCTGTTCTTGTTAATAGGCTTGTCATGGCTTTACATCGCCTATGGACAAGTCACATGGGTGGCGGGCTTGTTCTATGGCATCAAGCCTGCGGTAGCTGCCATCGTCCTCCAAGCGGCATACCGAATTGGCTCTCGCGTTCTTCATAGCAATTTGCTTTGGACTATTGCCATTGCCAGTTTTATGGCCATCTTTGCGTTGAATGTGCCCTTTCCCCTCATCGTCTTGGCTGCCGCAATCATTGGTTTTGTGGGCGGCAGGCTATCGCCTGCCTCATTAAGGATGGGTGGCGGTCATACCGCTGTAGCCGTCTCTACAGTTAATGCATTGATCGGAGATGACACGCCAACACCTTCGCATGCCGTGTTTACTTGGAAGCGATTGTGGCAAGTCTTGCTGGCAGCTACCTTATTGTGGCTGGTGCCGATGGGCTTGTTGATGTTCCAATTCGGTTGGGATCACACGCTGACTCAAATGAGCTGGTTCTTCACCAAAGCAGCACTTCTCACCTTTGGCGGTGCTTATGCCGTATTGCCTTATGTGTTCCAAGGCGCGGTAGAACAGTTTGGGTGGGTCACGGCCACTCAAATGATAGACGGCTTGGCTTTGGGCGAAACCACACCAGGCCCCCTCATCATGGTGGTGGCCTTTGTAGGTTTTGTGGGCGCCTATGCTCAAGCCTTGCTGGGACCCGACAGTTTGTTTTTAGCGGGCGCTTTGGCGGCCACGCTTGTCACATGGTTCACTTTTTTGCCGTCGTTTATTTTCATTTTGGCAGGCGGCCCCTTTGTAGAGAGTACCCAAAATGATTTGAAGTTCACAGCCCCCCTGACGGCGATCACAGCAGCGGTGGTGGGGGTCATTTTGAATCTGGCTTTGTACTTTGGTTATCACACCGTTTGGCCGCAAGGCTTTGGCGCATCCTTAGATATCACTTCCGCGCTGATTGCCCTTGCAGCAGCCATTGCACTGCTTAAATACAAGCTCAATGTGATGCAAGTGATTGCAGTTTGCGGATTGCTTGGCGTGCTAATCAAGCAATGGATTTGAATGACTTCTCCTTGGCGACATCATTTTCACTTGGATAAAGCTAAGCTCAAGCTTACTTTTCCTGTAGGTATTCCATGAACAAAGAATTCGACATCGTGGTGCATGGCGCCACTGGCTTCACGGGCCGTCTCATTGCTGAGTATTTACTCACACGCTCAGACACTGGCCTCAAATGGGCCATGGGTGGCAGAAGCATGGGCAAACTGCAAACCGTGCGTGATGAAATTGGCGCGCCTGCTTCCACATCCCTGGTGGTGATTGAAAGCAGTGACGAAGCATCATTGAAGTCTCTCATGTCTAAAACTCGCTTGGTCATTTCAGCAGTAGGTCCTTACCAGTTGTACGGCAATGAACTCATCAAAGCTTGCGCCGAGTCGGGTGTGGATTATGTCGACTTGTGCGGCGAGCCCGCATGGATGCGCCACATGGTTGATCAACACCAGGCTACAGCAGAAAAAAGTGGTGCTCGCTTGGTCTTCTCTTGCGGCTTTGATTCCAGTCCTTTCGATTTGGGTGTGTTGATGGTGCAAGACGAAATGACCCAACGTTTTGGCAAACCTGCACAACGCGTGCGTGGCCGCGTTCGCAAAATGAAGGGTACATTTTCTGGCGGCACAGCTGCCAGCTTTAAAGCCACCATGGCTGCTGCCGCCACGCAGACTGGTGTCATGGACCTCTTAAAAAATCCGTTTTCGCTCACACCTGGTTTTGAAGGCCCCCGCCAACCCGCTGGCCACAAACCCATGTTGGACGAGGTCATGGGTGTCTGGGTGGCGCCTTTCATCATGGCCACCATCAACACGCGCAATGTGCACCGCTCCAACTTTTTGTTGAACCATGTATGGGGTTCAGATTTTGCATACGACGAGATGATTGTGACAGGGCCAGGCGAAAAAGGGGAGGCCCTTGCCAACGCCATTGCCCAAGACAAAAGCATGAGCGAAGACAAACTTAAACCCGGTGAAGGCCCGTCTAAGGTGGAACGAGAAGCCGGCAACTACGATATCTTGTTCATTGCCACCAACGAGCAAGGGCAGTCGGTGCAAGTAGGTGTTAAGGGCGATCGCGACCCAGGTTATGGCAGCACTTCCAAGATGATTGCTGAAGCGGCTATCTGTTTATTGAAAGATGCATCGGCCACAAAGGGTGGCTTCTGGACGCCTGCTTCAGCAATGGGCCATGCACTCATTGCCCGCTTAGGGTCGCATGCAGGCCTGACGTTCAGCGTCGAATGAGGCCGCCTTGAATCTCAAGGATTGAGCTCCATCGCCGAAGGCAAATAGCCTCTCAAGGTGTGAACGCCATTGGCAAACAAAATGGCGTTCACAATGGCTTGCGCTGTAGCTTCGGCCGCCATCACGGTGAGCAATACCATGTCTGGCGGGCCTTCTTCAGCACACGTGGCCATGGCAAACAAGGTATCACCATCCAAGCTTGTATGTGCTGGACGAATACTTCGCGCAAATCCATCGTGCGCACTCATGGCCAAGCGCTTGACTTGTGCTTTGTTCAAGCTTGCATTGGTGGCCACCACACCAATAGTGGTGTTGGTGCCTGCCAAGGGTGAAGCCGCTTTTTGTCCAGCCAAGAGGGCTTGCTGCGTATTGAGCAAACGGATGCCATCCAATGTGCGTGCTCCCGCAAGTACTTTGCCAGTGACAGGGTCCATCACATCACCCACGGCATTGCACGCCACCATGGCCGCCACTTGCCAAGATCCCACTTTCACCAACGCATGGCCCACGCCACCTTTCATGGCGCGATGCAAACCAAACAGCTTGCCCACCACTGCGCCAGCGCCTGCCCCCACATTGCCCGACAAAGGATGAATCATTGATCGCATCTGACTGGCAGACAACGGCTTCTGGTAAAGCGCATCTTCGCAAGCGGCGTATCCTGCTGCTGCATCGGGCCGTACTTTAGGGCTGTCACCTTCGCGCACCACTGCCAAATCAAACAACACCGCTGCCGGCACGATGGGCACACATCCATGATCTGTTTGAAATCCTATATCGCGCTCGTCCAGCCAGCGCATCACCCCGCTGGCAGCATCCAGGCCAAACGCGCTCCCACCCGACAGCAAAACAGCATGCACCTTGTCGACCAAGTTGGTGGGGTCCAATAAATCGGTTTCTCGAGTCCCTGGCGCAGCACCTCGCACATCGACAGCACCCACAGCACCTTTTGGCGCCAACACAACGGAGCAACCTGTAAGCCTTTGACTTGAAGTGAAATGACCGATGTGCAAACCTGCAATGTCTGCAATGCTTCCCTGGTGCGGGTTGGAGCGCTCACTCAAACGGGTGTTAACAATGTTCTGTGATGACATAAGCTTTATTCAATGCTCCAACTGTATGCACTCAAGCAGCGCTGAATTGGAATTAAATTGAAGATCCATCGTATTTTTTCCCCAGCGCCAACAACTCAGGCGTCTCAATCAGCGCATTGAGCTGATCAAAATCTAACATTTTGTCACGCCAAGGTGCTGTGGTTTGATGTGTTTTCAAACTGCCGTAATAGGCCTGCAAGTTGTGTGAGACAGCCCGTGCCGTTCCACCCGGGAAAATCACTATTTTGAAACCGACCTTGCCCAACTCAGCAGCACTCAGAATGGGCGTTTTGCCACCTTCCACCATGTTGGCCAGCAGCGGAATGCGCTGTGCAAATCGATCGCAGGCCATTTTCATTTGCTCAGGTGTACGCAATGCTTCAACAAACAAGGCATCAATGCCGCACTCTAAATATTTTTCTGCACGATCTAAGGCAGCTTCCAAACCCTCTACAGCCAAAGCATCTGTCCGGGCCAAAATGAGGGTGTTGCTACTTTGTCTGGCATCCAAGGCAGCGTTAATTTTTCCCTGCATTTCTTTGACAGGCACCACCCCTTTGCCATCCAAGTGGCCGCAGCGTTTGGGAAAAGTTTGATCTTCAATTTGAATCATGGCGGCACCTGCGCGCTCAAAGTCGCGCACAGTACGTTGCATGTTGAGCGCGTTACCGAAGCCTGTATCGGCATCCACAATCACAGGCACGCGAACGCGGTCGGTGATGTTGGCCAGTGTATTGGCCACTTCGCTGGCAGTGGTTAAGCCAATGTCTGAACGACCCAATCGAGTGTAGGCAATAGAAGCGCCCGACAAGTACAAGGCCTCAAATCCAGCCTGTTCTGCAATGAGGGCAGTCAGTGCGTCGTAAATGCCAGGGGCCAGCAAGGCACTGGGTTGTTGTAAGCGTTGTGCCAATGACATAAATTTATTCCTTGGAATGATTCAATTTGAAAATACAACGGACGAGACTAAAAACCTTAAGCCGCCTGCAATTTTCGAGCAATGTCTTGCGCGACCAACCAGCCGCCGCCCACCGCGCTGAGCAATCCATTGCCTGCCAAATAGCCATCGGCACCCCGCCCTGAAACGCCGCGCGCTGCACCGCCTGCGGCATAGAGGTTAGTCAACACTTGGCCATTGGTTTTCATCACTCGACAATGGGCATCGACTTCCAATCCGCCTTGCGTGTGAAACAGCGCACCTGTGACTTTGATGGCATGATAGGGCGCTTGAAGTGAGCGGGAAAATGTACGCCCCATGCTGTCGGTATGTCCGGCACGCACTTCGTTCAGCGTTGCCTGCAAGGCGGCCTCTTCACAGCCCACAATGGCCGC
>CANHXV010000066.1 GCA_947464665.1 Comamonadaceae bacterium | reverse complement strand
CTCATGAGCGCAGATGCTAGTCCTGTGCGCGCCATACTGAGAGAACTCTGAAAAGCCTTATGACTAAGACAAATACCGCTAACACCCTCGCTGCATGTCAAGCGCTGGACCAAGAAGATCCTTTGCGATCGCTCCGTGAATTATTTCAGATACCCGAAAGCCTGATTTACCTTGACGGCAACTCTCTTGGGGTATTGCCCAAAGCAACGCCGGCGCGGGTAGCGGCCGCCGTGACAAAAGAGTGGGGCCAAGACCTCATTCAAAGTTGGAACAATGCAGGCTGGTTTCAAATGCCATTGAAAGTGGGAAACAAAATTGCTCGGCTCATTGGTGCAAACGATGACGAAGTGGTCGCAGCAGACAGCACCTCTATCAATTTGTACAAAGTGTTAAGTGCAGCGCTTTCGATTTCACAAGCCGATCACCCCGAGAAAAAAATCATTCTGAGTGAGCTCACCAATTTCCCCACCGACCTCTACATTGCAGAAGCTTTGTGCAAAGAGCGCGGCTTCAGCTTGAAATTGGTCGAGGCAGAAGCGCTGCAAACCGCATTGCAACAAGACGTTGCTGTACTGATGTTGACCCATGTGAACTACCGCACAGGCGCCATGTTGAACATGAAAGCCATGACGGCTTCAGCGCACAGCGTGGGTGCCTTAACCGTGTGGGATTTGGCACACAGCGCAGGTGCTGTCCCTGTAGATTTGAATGGTTCGCAAGCAGACTTTGCCGTAGGTTGCGGCTACAAATACCTGAACGGCGGCCCTGGTGCGCCTGCTTTTGTTTGGGTTCATCCAAAGCATACAGATCGTTTTTGGCAACCTCTGAGTGGCTGGTGGGGGCACGCTGCACCGTTTGAATTCACACCCGACTACAAACCTGCTACAGGTATTTCGCGGTACCAATGTGGCACACAACCGGTCCTTAGCCTGACCGCGCTTGACACGGCTCTAGATATATTTTTAGAGGTAGAAAAATTGGGTGGCATGCAAGCACTGAGAAAAAAATCATTGGCGCTTACAGGCCTGTTTATGAACTTGGTCCAAGCGGAATTGGCTGGCCATGGTTTTGGCATTGCAACGCCCCATGAAGAAAATTTGCGTGGCTCACAAGTTAGCCTGACTCGAAGTGAAGGCGCTTATGCCATTGTGCAGGCCTTGATTGCACGAAGTGTGATTGGTGACTTCAGGGCGGGCGATGGCAAAACCCAACCCGATATTTTGCGATTTGGACTAACGCCTTTGTACACAAAATTTGTCGACGTATGGCATGCCGTGCAGCACATGAAAGAAGTGATGGACAGCGGCGAGTGGCAACAGCCGCGGTTTTCACACAAAAATACCGTCACTTAGTTCTTTGAAAGCACACCATGTCCGGATGCCCTTTTAGTCCAAACGCCAGCGAGGGCACGTTCGACTTCAGCCAAGCAATGAGCTATAGCGATTATTTGCAGCTGGATGCTATTTTGAATGCGCAGAAACCACTTTCGCCAGATCACAATGAAATGTTGTTTATCGTGCAGCACCAAACCAGCGAGTTGTGGATGAAACTCATGCTGCATGAGTTAAGTGCCGCGATTCGACACATCGACCAAGATGAATTGCCCGAAGCCTTCAAAATGTTGGCACGTGTTTCACAGGTCATGTCGCAGCTGGTACACGCGTGGGATGTCTTAGCCACCATGACGCCACCCGAATACAGTGCCATCAGACCTTATCTCGCCCAGTCAAGCGGTTTTCAAAGCTGGCAATACCGATGCATTGAATTCTCAATGGGCAATAAAAATGCCGCCATGCTACTGCCGCACACACATCGACCTGATTTGCATGCCATTGTGGAAAGCGCCTATTTAGCGCCTTCACTTTATGACGCCAGCCTGAAATTGCTAGCCCGAAAAGGCTTGCCAATTCCGCAAGATTACCAGGAGCGTGATTGGCGACAGTCCTATAAGGCAAGCGCCCAAGTGGAAGAAGCTTGGCTGGAGGTTTATAGAAATCACAAACAGCACTGGGATTTGTATCAATTGGGTGAAGAATTGGCCGATCTGGAAGACGCTTTTAGGCTCTGGCGCTTCAGGCACGTGACCACCGTTGAGCGGGTTATTGGCTTCAAAAGAGGTACGGGAGGCACAGGTGGCGTCAGCTATTTGCGCAAGATGCTTGACGTGGTTCTGTTTCCCGAAATTTGGTCTCTTCGGACAAGCTTATAAAGGTCAGCCACTGACATCTCATGCTGTAATACGCTTACCTTTTTAGCAGTTGGAGTTCCCATGTTGCGTTCCCCTAGCTTGGGCCGTTTTCCCGTTGCCTTTTCCACTCATTTTTCTATCGCTATTTGCCTTGTTATTGGCAGCGCTTTGGTAGCCTGTAAAAAGCCAGATGTCGAAGCTAACAAAATAGCTGAATCTGTAGCCCTGAGTTTAGGCAGTGAAGATATTTTCCAATTAGGCACTTCTGAACACGGTACCGGCCCTGTTATTTCAGGGTCACTCCAACCTGAAATTCGTGCTGACCTGCGAGCCGAGGTCGCTGCCATGGTCATTAAAGTGCACAAAGAAAATGGCGAACCCGTCCGGAAAGGCGATTTGTTGGTTAGCTTAGACGGCTCGGTTTTGCGCGACAACTTGAACTCCGCTGAAGAATCACTTCGCGCTGCTGCGCAATCCTTGGACGGGGCAGAACGTCAATTTCAGCGCATTAAGTCACTGCAAGCGCAAGGCATGGTTTCTATGCAAGGATTGGAAGAATCTGAAAATAAACGAAACAGCGCACAAAGTGAGTTTGTGGCCAGCAAAGCGCGCGTTGCAGCAGCCAAACAGCAACTCGATCGAACGGAAGTTCGTGCGCCTTTTCAAGGTGTTGTGAGTGCACGAAAAGCTTCGGCAGGCGATACCGCCCAAATTGGCAAAGAACTGATACAAGTGATTGACCCTGGCAGCATGCGATTTGAAGGCCAAGTTTCTGCAGATCAGATGAGCATCTTGAAGGTGGGGCAGCGGGTCACTTTCCGCATCAATGGCGTGGCGCAAACGGGCGATCAATTGGGCAGCAGCGGTCGCATCAAACGAATTGACGGCGCAGCCAACCCCATTACGCGACAAGTCTCTGTGATTGTGGAGATCAGTGGCAAAGATCGCCCTCCCGTGGCGGGACTTTTTGCCGAAGGTGTGATTGAAACCTCAACCCAATCTGCTTTGATGATTCCTGAAAGCTGTCTGCGCCGAGAAGGCGACAAAGTGTTCGCGTGGGTGTTAGATGGCAACAAAATTGTCAAGCGCTCTATTCAACTGGGCGACCGCGATACACGCTTGGGTGAGTGGGTGGTGAACTCCGGCTTAGTCGCTGGCGAGAAAATTTTGCGCACCACAAGCAGCTCTTTGAAAGACGGACAATCCTTTACGCTGCGTGCAGACACTGGCGTCAAAGTAGGTCAATAAAACATGTTTCTGTCCAATTTCAGCGTTAAGAAGCCGATTGTCACCATCGTTATTTTGCTCATGCTCATGGCAATGGGCCTCTTGGCACTGAAGAAACTCAAAGTCAATCAAATTCCCGATGTCGATTTGCCATTGTTGGTGATCGATATCAATTACCCCGGCGCATCGCCTGACACGGTTGAACGTGAAGTGCTCAACCGTGTTGAAAAGGCCATGCAATCGGTCAATGGCATCAAAGATTTGCGTGGAACAGCCAACGAAGGCAACGCCAACATACAGGTTTTCTTCGAATTCAAGAAGAATATGGTGGAAGCAACTGACGAAGTACGCAACGCCATAGGCAAGGTTCGCTACAAACTTCCCACCGAAATTAGGGAGCCTGTGATTCTTCGCGTTGACCCAGGGGCTCAACCCATCATGCAATTGGCTTTGTCTTCTTCAAGCCAAAACCATGCTGAAATATCACGCATTGCAGAAGACCAAATTGCTGACAAATTTCGCGGCATTTCAGGAGTGGCACAAGTCAATGTCAACGGCGCACTCAAACGCGAGTTAAGTGTGTTGCTGCACTCTCAAAAGCTGCGTGAGGTGAATCTTTCTGTCACCGAAGTGGTGAACGCGCTCAGAACTCAAAATGCTGCTGCACCCGTTGGAAAAATTCGAGGCGCACTTGAAGACCAAAGCATTCGCTTGCTGGGCCGCATCGAAACACCTGCTGAATTCAACCAAATCGTCATCAAGCGCAGTGGCAATGACCTGATCCGACTGGGTCAGGTCGCCACTGTGTCTGATGGGTTTGCCGAACTCACCACCATGAGCGTGCGAAACGGCAAACCCAACGTGGGATTGGCCATCACACGCTCGCGCAACGCTTCTACTGTGAGCGTTGCCAACGAAATTCGTGATTTGGTGGCAGAAGTCAGCAAAACACTGCCTGAAGGCACGCAGCTTGAAATCACGCAAGACGGTGGCGTTGAAGCCAGAAACAGTTTGAACAATGTGATAGACGCCTTGATTTTTGGTGCAGGTCTCACTATTTTTGTAGTCTATGTATTTTTAAATTCTTGGCGATCAACGCTTATTACGGCGCTGTCACTGCCAACATCCGTGATCACCGCTTTCATTGCCGTATGGCTGTGCGGCTTCACACTTAACTTTATGAGTTTGCTGGGCTTGTCCTTGGCCATTGGCGTACTCATTGACGATGCCATTGTGGTTCGAGAAAACATCGTGCGACATATGGAACGTGGCTCAGACCGACGAACCGCGGCCTTGAACGGCACCTCTGAAATTGGCATGGCCGTCGCAGGAACCACCTTCTCCATCGTGGCGGTGTTCATTCCTGTAGGCTTCATGCCAGGCGTTTCGGGTGAGTGGTTCCGACCTTTCGGGCTCACTGTGGTGGCTTCGGTTTTGGTGAGCTTGTTGATTTCGTTCACGCTAGACCCCATGTTGTCTGCCTACTGGGGAGACCCCCCTGGTGAACACCTCAAGCCTAAAACCGGCATCAGCCTGAAACTTCAGCAATTCAATGCATGGTTTGACCATCAAGCCGATCGCTATGGCAATCTCATTGCGTGGGCTTTGCACCACCGCCGTTGGATGATTGCTTTTGCAGTGGTCAGTTTCTTTGCTGCCATCTTTTTGCAATATCAGTTTGGCGGCTCTAGTTTCTTACCAAAATCAGATGGTAAAACTTTGGCCATCGATGTTCGAACGCCTGCCAGCAGCAATTTAGACTATTCGCGCATGAAGTTAGAAGCTGCTGCAGTCATGGCACGCAGTTTGCCCGAAACCAAGGCCACCAACAGCTATGTGAACCCAGGTGGCGGCCGCATTTATGTCGACATTGGCAAGAGCACCGACCGCAAACGCACAGCGCAAACTATTGCCATTGAATTGCGCAAGCGTACCTCCCAGCTGGTGGGCGCCGAGTACACCGTGCTGGACGACTTGTCCAACGGCGCAACAAAGCCAGTGCAGATCCGATTCAACGGAACCGATTCTCTTAAACTTTTGGCCATCACCAGTGAGTTCATGGCACAACTCAGGCAAGTTCCTGGTGCCGTCGACGTGGGCTTGTCACAACAAGACCCGCAGAACGAATTGCAAATTGAGTTGGATCGCGGCTTAGCCAACTCTTTAGGCATTTCTGTCACCGACACAGCCAATGCATTGCGGGTTGCTTTTGCAGGCATCGAAGTTGGAGACTGGGTCGATCCCACAGGCGAATCGCGCGATGTGGCAGTTCGCTTAAGCCCCGAAGACCGCATGAGTGCCAGCAACATTGAACGGCTGCCCATCACAGTCATTGGCATGAACACGGTGGTGCCCTTAGCCCAAATTGCGAAAGTCTCCATGGGCAAGGCGCCGTCCAAAATTGAACACTCTGATGGCAAAAGAACCATTGGCGTTTCTGCCAATGTGCAAGGTCGATCTTCGGGTGAAGTCACTGCAGATGCCTTAAAGATTGCCAAGAACATCAACTTCCCAGAAGGTTATGGCCTTGAACTCGATGGCGCTTCCAAGGACCAAAAAGAAGTGTTTGCAGAAATGGGCATCGCCTTGATTTCGGGCATTGGTTTGATGTACTTCATTTTGGTCATGCAATTCAATTCATTCACCGCACCATTGGCGGTGATGTTTTCCTTGCCCTTGTCGCTGATTGGCGTCGTGTTGGCTTTGCTTTTAACGGGTGGCACATTGAATCTCATGAGTCTCATTGGCGTGATCATGCTCATGGGCTTGGTGGCTAAAAATGCCATTTTGCTGTTGGATGCAGCGCGCACATCCGAGGCTGAAGGCATGGACCGTGAAGAGGCTCTCATGGCTGCAGGCCGCAAACGTTTGCGCCCAATCATCATGACCACCTTTGCCTTGATTGCCGGCATGCTGCCAGTGGCCATTGGCATCGGCGAAGGCAGTGAGTTTTACAGGCCTATGGCCACGGCTATCATTGGCGGCACCATCACCTCGACCATCCTTACGCTATTGATCATTCCGAGTTTCTATGACAGCATCGAGCTAACTCGCGAGGCTTGGGGACGACGATTGAAAGCCTTAGGTCAGCGATTTACCTAGTCAAGCACTGACTCAGCGATAATCGAAACTTGCATCAACGTCCCAGATGGGCGCTTGCCCTATAAGGATCTATCGATGAAAAAGAACTTCCCCCTGCAAATTGAAGGCAAAAACTCCGAGCGCATCTTGGAAGCTGTCAAGCACGAGATTCGCAAATATTTCAAACGCGAACGCAATCGTGCAGTCCCCAAAGAAGTTGACTTCTGGGACTTTGACTGCAAAGTAGGATTAACGGCTGAGACAGCCGAAGTGGTCAAAGTTAGCGCGGTGATTGAAAGCTTGGGTGCACTGGCCAAAGAAGGTGCGGCTTCGGTCTATGTTGAAATTTTGAGTAAACACGGTGTGCGTGTCATTCGCCCTGAAAACGATCCTGTGATCATTGAGCGGGTTGACGACGCTGGTTTTGCCAGCCGATAAAAAGCCCAGCACCAATCACCACAGCGCACCCCAGTAGCATGGGAGCGTCTAGTTGTTCGTCAAATACAGCCACACCAATGAAAATACCAAACAGCAGACGCGAATATCTGTAGGGTGTGACTGCCCCTATCGAGCCGGTTCGCATGGCAATCATGAGCGCGGTATAAGCAAATACACCTACCATCAACGCAGCGCCTAGCATCAGCAACTGCTGCGTCTGCAATGGCAAAAATGGCTTGCCATCCCAAATTGAAAAGCACGCACCAGCAATCACCAGGTTGGTAAACCCATAAAAGCCAAGCACTTCCTTGGTCAGTGTGGGCGGTGCAGTGCGTGAGAGCAAATCACGGCCCACAAAACCCAGTGTTCCAACAAGCGCCATTAAGGACATTGGAGAGAAGTCTTCTGCTGAGGGGCGCAAAATGATCATGACTCCCAAGAGGCCCACAAAAATAGCAAGCCAAGTTTTGGCATCTACTTTTTCACGTAAAAAAATACGCGCACCCAACATCACAAACAAAGGCGCTGATTGCAGGATGGCAGTGGCCGAGGACATCGGTGTTAAGGCAATGGCCAAGATATAGAAAAGACGACCAAAGAACTCGCATACCGCTCTCAATAGCATGTTTTTGGTCAAGACTTGCATCTGAAAAATGGCAGCACCTGCACGCCTTGCCATCACAGCAAATACGCAGAGGCCAGCCGCACCAAACATGATCAATACTTGTCCGACTGGCAATTGCTTAGTGACTGTCTTGAGGAATCCATCTTCAATGGCAAATGCTGCCATGGATGCAATCATCCAAGCAATGCCCAGTAAGTTTTCACGTCTCAAGGACTCTAAATGAAGCATGTAACCGAACCATTCTGGCAATTTGAGAGAACACAAAACTCACCAGCCAAGCCAAACTCTGCAGCCTAGATACCAGCAAGGGATCTGATGACACTAAATTGCAAACTAGAATTGTTCTAGTTTAAATCCTACGCCATAACGTGCAGCGACAAGGCTTAACATGCATGCAATGGGCAAACCCAAACTGCTGCCTACCCCCCCATTCTCCGTTGGCCGAGAAATTGCCTTGGATCCTTTGCTGTACAAAGGTTTTATGGGTTATGAGCATAAATTGGATTTATTGGCAGTGCAGAAAGCCATCTTGAGCTATTTGATGCTCAAGTGAAAATTGATCGACGCTGAAATTTCAATGCAGATGACGTTTTCCCGATTCGTTGCTAAGGGCATCCAGCACAAACATTGGGATGTCTGCATCAAATTTTTCACCATCTTCGGCAACGCAGAAATAGCTGCCGTGCATGGTGCCTGTGGGTGTTCTTAAGCGGGTGCCACTGGTGTATTGAAACTTTTCACCCGGTTGCAGCAAGGGCTGGTATCCCACCACCCCTAAACCTTTGATTTTCTCGTGCAGGCCATTGGCGTCGTTCACGCTCCAAGATCTTGAGATGACTTGCGCAGCAATGCTACCTGTATTGGTGATCGTGATGCTGTAAGCAAATGTATAAAGATTGCTGGCAGGGTCTGACTGCTCAGGCAGATACTGAGGTATGACTTCAACTTGGAGTTTGTAATTTGGCATGGTGTGATTTTGCCCGAATTACAAATTCAAGCACGGCAAATGGATTATGACTTGAAAGGCAAAGAACGAACTCTTTGGCCTGTGAGTTTGAACATGGCATTGGCCACAGCAGGCGCCAAGGGCGGTACAGCAGGTTCGCCCACACCTTCAGGCGACTGTGTACTGGGCACAATCCAAGTTTCTACAACCGGCGACTGAGCCAAGTTCACCAAAGGGTAGTTGGTAAAGTTTGTTTGCTGAACAACGCCATCTTGAATGTCAATTTTGCCAAACAAGGCTGCACTTAAAGCAAAGTTCACCGAGCTTTCTACTTGCTGCGCTACCGTGTCTGGGTTGACCACAGTGCCGCAATCGATGGCACAGACCACACGGTGCACACGGGGCATACCGCCCTCTAAAGAAATTTCGGCTACTTGGGCCACGATAGATCCAAATGACTCGTGTAAAGCCAAGCCATGCGCGTGGCCTGCTGGCAAGGCTGCGCCCCACTTGGCTTTTTCTGCAGCCAACTTCAAAACAGCCGCATAACGCGGCACCCGCTTTAACAAAGACAAGCGAAAGGCTAAAGGATCTTGTTTGGTTTCAAACGCCAACTCATCCATGAAGCTTTCAGAAAAGAAAGCATTGTGCGAATGGCCTACAGATCGCCAATAACCTATCGGTACACCCATGCGAGTTGATACATGCGACATGTGCTGATGCTGAAATCCATAAGGCAAATCAAACAAACCTTCTGCGGTTGTTTTATCAGGTGCATCAAAGGGGCCAGAAAGAGCAGGCAAAACGCGAGACATCCAGCGCGGCGTAATGGCATCGCCAGCAGACTTGATGCGCAAACTTTCAACTTCTCCCTTGGCATTCAAAGCAGCGCTCAGTTGTGCCACTTGCATCGGACGGTAAAAGTCGTGCGTCATGTCTTCTTCACGAGACCACACCATTTGAACGGGCGCACCATCTAGTGCCATGGCAATTTGGGTAGCTTGTGCCACCACATCGGTTTCTAAGCGACGACCGAACCCCCCGCCCAATAGCGTGACGTTGACCTTCACTTTATCGACCGACACATTGGCCACCTTGGCAGCCGCAGCACGCGCCAAACCTGGTACTTGCGTAGGCACCCAAATTTCTAGTGAGCCATCTTTGAACTGGGCTGTGCAGTTCATGGGCTCCATGGTGGCATGCGCCAAATAGGGAGCCTTGTACTGCGCTTCAATCATGCGCGACGCGCTGCTTTCAGCTTTAGCGGCATCGCCTTGCTCATAAAACGTAAAACCCTTTTCTGATTTCAACTTTTCTTTGAGTTCAGACTCAATGCGCTTTGTATCAATGGCGCCTTCAGTTCGTTGCGCCCATTGGGCTTTCACTTTGTCTGCGGCTTGCTTGGCATGCCAAGTGGACTTGG
>CANHXV010000065.1 GCA_947464665.1 Comamonadaceae bacterium | reverse complement strand
TGGTTCTTCAGAGCAAAAGCTTCAAGCTACCAGGAGTGGTAGTTCAGTTGGTTAGAATACCGGCCTGTCACGCCGGGGGTCGCGGGTTCGAGTCCCGTCCACTCCGCCAAAAGCAAGTAAAAACGCGCCTTCGGGCGCGTTTTTCATTTGTACATTTATTCAATACGCTTTTCAATAGAAGTAGGTCAAAATGTGCTGTCGCTTTAAAAGAAATTCAACTCATTTTCACGGGCTATTTTGCGTACCCTCCACGAAGGTTTTGTTGTTGAGTTTGTTGGCTTGTGGGAATGCCAATGCTGAACTTGTCCTCTCTAAGGTCTGGCTCAACGCGGGTTTTTACTCGGCTCATTTTGATAGCAACAAAGGCTTGCGCAATGCCAATCCGGGCTTGGGGATTGAATACCAAATAGACGAGAAATTGGCTTTGACAGCAGGTCGATTTATGAACAGTGACAGCGCGCATTCAAATTATTTGGGAGCGTATTACCAACCCATGCGCTTTGACAACTTTAAATTTGGCATTGTGGGCGGCGTGTTCAACGGCTACCCCAAGGCCTTCGATGGTGGTTGGTTTCCTGCCGTGATACCCGTTTTGAGTTGGGAATCACATCAATTGGGCATGAATGTCATGTTGGTGCCGCCCTTGAAAGACAGGCTGTATGGCGCCGTGAGTTTTCAGCTGAAATATCGGTTTGAAAAGTAATTCTTTAGACGTCTAACTATGCCCAATTCTGAGGCGCGAGCAGGCCCAACAAATACCCACGCAGCCAGCCTAAGTCAACTGGTTTGGAAATGAAGAGCGAACCTATAGGCGGTCCCCCATGGTGTTTCAGTTCCGCCAGGCTTAGTGCGGAAAGGGTGATGATTTGAAGTTTTGAAAAGTCTTCATTTTGTTGAAGCCGCTTGACGAGTTCCCAGCCATCAACCTTGGGCATGAGCAAGTCGATGAGCATGATGTGAGGCTTGAATACAGGCAAATGGAGCAGTGCTTCGATGGCCGATGACAGGGCGCAGCAGTCGACATGGGGGTGCACCGAGAGGCAGGCTTCTTGCAAGAGATGCCTTGAGACGACATCGTCGTCCACCACCATGACTTTGAGCCGTTCACTCATGAGACGCTCGAGGGCGGGCAACCTTTGCTGTTGTAACTGGTAATTCTGAATTGATTCAAGCGAAATACGGCGATGTCCCCCTTGGGTAATCCAGGCGTGCAGGATTTTCTTGTCGGCTAGGCTTTGGATTGTGCCGACCGAAAGCTGAAGAAGCTCGGCAGCTTTGCTGGTGCCGCAGCAAGCGGGGGTGGTGTGAGAGGCCATGCTTGTCTTCATTTGAAAACTTCAATTTAGCGTGAATTGGCTCTATGTCGACTTGCAAAGGCATACATTGACTTTCATTTGCCCAGCCATCAAGAAGCCAAATAACGTCTCCTTAGGGACTCTGGGGATGTTCCATCTGTCAATACCAGATTAGGATCTCAAGTGCAAAATGCACTAAGCCATACCTAGAACAAACACCGACCTGATTCGTATTCTGTTGGAGACACACTGAATGCCCGCTCACTATGCTTTTTGGCCAAAAAGACTGCCCCACCAATTGACGGCGCCGCAAACATCTTTGTGGATGAATTTGCAAATCAGTGCATTGCGCTATCCCCAAAAAGTAGCTTTGGTTTTCATGGGCAGAATATGGACCTATTCGCAGCTACAACTTGAGGCTGAAAAAATTGCTTCAGCTTTGCGCAAGATGGGCGTACAAAAAGGCGATCGTGTAGTTTTGGACATGCAGAACTGTCCGCAATTGGTCATCGCACATTTTGCAATTTTGCGTCTGGATGCCGTGGTGGTGCCGGTCAACCCAATGAACCGCATGGAAGAGTTGAAGCACTACATTTTGGACCCTGATACCAAGGTGGCTGTGACCACGGCAGACCTGGCGCCAGAGTTGGCCGCCGCGAGCAATGCTTTAGAAAAAAATCAGCAACTTCAGCACTTGTTGGTCACGCAATTCACAGATGCATTTGATGCTATGAACATTGGTTCTGAAGAGCTGCCTGAATCTTGGAGTGTGTGGTTAAAGACAGTGCATGTCTTGCCTGTGCTTGAAGACGGTCAAGTGCATGCATGGTCATCGGCCTTGCAGGGGGAAGTTTCATTAGGCCCAGTGACTGCGCAATCGGAAGATTTGGCAGTGCTGCCTTACACCAGTGGCACCACAGGCTTACCGAAGGGTTGCATGCACACCCATGGAACCATCATGCACAACGCCATGTCAAGCGGGTTGTGGGCCAATGGCACGCCCGAGAACAAATGCTTGTGCGTGGTGCCAATGTTTCACATTACGGGCATGGTCAGTGTGATGCATGCCACCATTTTCATGGGAGCAACCCTGATTTTGATGCCGCGATGGGACAGAGATTTGGCCGGACGACTTATTTCCAAATGGAAGGTGACGCACTGGACCAATATTCCCACCATGGTGATTGATTTGTTAGGCAGTGCCAACATGGCGCAATTTGATTTGAGCAGTTTACAAAACATAGGCGGTGGTGGTGCAGCCATGCCAGAGGCCGTGGCACAACGTTTGTTAGATCAGTTTGGAATTCGCTACATTGAAGGTTATGGCTTGACGGAAACTGCTGCGCCTTCCCACACCAACCCACCTGATGCACCCAAAAAGCAATGTTTGGGAATTCCCTTCATGAGCGTGGATGCGCGCGTGGTTGACCCGGAAACCTTGAAAGAGTTGCCTCAGGGTGAGTCGGGAGAAATTGTCATGTCGGGACCACAAATTTTCAAAGGCTATTGGAAGCGGCCTGAAGCCACTGCCAGTGCATTTTTTCAACGCGATGGCAAATCTTTCTTCCGCTCAGGTGACATGGGCCGCATTGACGAAGAGGGCTATTTCTTCATGACCGACAGGTTAAAGCGCATGATCAATGCCAGTGGCTTCAAGGTTTGGCCCGCGGAGGTGGAGGCGCTGATGTTCAAGCACCCCGCCATTCAAGAGGCCTGCATCATTTCCACCAAAGACGCCTATCGGGGTGAATCAGTCAAGGCTGTGGTGGTGTTGCGAAGTTCGCACAAGGGACAAGTGAGCGAGCAAGACATCATTGACTGGTGCAGAGACACCATGGCGGTTTACAAAGTTCCGCGCGTTGTTGAATTCACTGAGGTATTACCCAAGAGTGGCAGTGGTAAAGTGATGTGGCGTGCATTGCAAGAGGCAGAAATGGCCAAGGCTTGATGATTTATTTTATGAAACCCCTGGAGATTCAAACATGAGCCTCAAATTGTCTGTACTGGACCAATCGGTTGCCGTGGTTGGACGAGGGCAAGATGAGTCCATTCGCCAAACGCTAGCGCTGGCCATCAAGGCCGAAAGTTTAGGCTATTCGCGTTTTTGGGTGAGTGAGCATCATGCTCACCCCAGCATTGTGGGTACTGCTCCTGAAATTTTGATGGCGGCCATTGCCACTCAAACACACACCATTCGCATCGGTAGTGCGGGAGTCATGTTGCCGCACTACGCCGCCTTGAAAGTGGCAGAACAGTTCAGAGTGCTCGATGCGTTGGCGCCAGGTCGCATTGATTTAGGCGTGGGGCGTGCACCTGGCAGTGACGGCAAAACGGCACAGTTGTTAAACCCAGACCGGTATGCCAGTGAAAATTTCCCTCAGCAAGTCATGGAACTTCAAGCATGGGTCAAAGCACAGCCATTGCCGGCGGGGCATCCTGGTCATGGTGTGTTTGCATACCCGCAGTCGGCTACGTCGCCAGATGTTTGGATGTTGGGCAGTTCGGACTATGGGGCTCAATTGGCAGCTCATTTGGGCCTGCCCTATGCATTCGCTTGGTTCATTACAGATGGGCAAGGCGCAGATCAGGCCTTGCAAATTTACCGAGATACATTCAGGCCCAGCGCTGATTTAGATCGCCCCAAGGCTACCCTCTGTGTTTGGGCCTTGGCGGCAGATACTGACGAACAAGCTTGGCATCTTTTCAAAAGCCGCGCGCGTTGGCGCATGGATCGAAATCTAGGTCGCATCGGTCCTATGCTGCCGCCAGAGCTTGCCGATCGAGACTATTCTCAATCTGAACACATGGCGCTGCAGGCACTCAAGGCCAATGCGTTTGTTGGCAGTGCTAAAACAGTGGCGGACAAGTTAAGAGCGGTGGCAACACGGCTTGAGCTGGATGAAATGGCGATCATTACGTGGACTTATGACGCCAAGGCCCAAGCGCACTCGTATGCATTGTTGGCCCAAGAATTCAATTTGAAATCCTCAATATCTCAGGAGTATGCCCATGTTTGAAACCGCAATTGCAGGAAGCCTGCCCAAACCTGAATGGTTGGCCGAGACCAACAAGCTTTGGCCCAAATGGATGGCGCAAGGCGATAGTCTGAAGCAAGCCAAAGCCGATGCCACACTGCTATGGATCAAGGCGCAAGAAGACGCGGGCCTCGACGTGATTGGTGATGGCGAGCAATCACGCCAACACTTTGTGCATGGTTTTCTAGAGCAAGTTGAAGGCATCGACTTTGAAAACAAAGTGACCATGGGCATTCGCAACAATCGCTACGATGCACAAGTGCCGCAAGTGGTTGCCCCCTTGCGATTGAAGGGCCGTGTTCATGCGTTTGAGGCGCAATTGGCTCGCGCCCACACCAAGAAAAAATTGAAGTTCACCTTGCCTGGCCCAATGACCATCGTGGACACGGTAGCCGATCGCTTTTATGGCGATAAAGTAAAGATGGCCATGGCTTTTGCTGAATTGTTGAACCAAGAAGCCTTGGCACTGCAAGCTGATGGCGTTGACATTGTTCAGTTCGATGAACCGGCCTTCAATGTGTACATGGAAGAGGCCGCTGATTGGGGTGTGAAAGCTTTGGAGCGCGCCGCCCAAGGCCTGACATGCACCACCGCCGTTCATATTTGCTATGGCTACGGTATTCAAGCCAATATTGATTGGAAAAATTCATTGGGCCATGAGTGGCGCCAATACGAAAAGGTTTTTCCTGCATTGGCTAAGAGCAGCATCAAGCAGGTGAGCTTGGAATGCTTTCACTCGCATGTGCCGATGGACCTGATGGCTTTGCTGGAAGGCAAAGACGTGATGGTGGGCGTGATTGATGTGGCCAGCGATGTGATTGAAACACCTGAAGAAGTGGCCGACACCATTGGCCGTGCGCTGCAGTTTGTGCCCAAGGCGCGCATCATTGCTTGTACCAATTGCGGCCTGGCACCCATGAGCCGCGAAGTAGCCGAGAAAAAATTGCAGGCGTTGGCAGAAGGTGCACGCATTGCACGTGAGCGCTATCGCTGATAGTAATTTTCTTGTCTCAATTGAAAAAGGCCATCATGCGATGGCCTTTTTTTCGCGCCCAACAGTGGATTACATGCGCTCGAAAATGGCAGCAATACCCTGGCCGCCGCCAATGCACATGGTGACCAAGGCGTAACGTCCCTGGATGCGTTGCAGTTCGTGCAATGCTTTCACGGTAATCAAAGCGCCTGTGGCACCAATGGGGTGACCCAATGAAATGCCAGATCCGTTGGGGTTGACCTTGGCAGGGTCAAGCCCCAAGTCGCGCGTGACTGCGCAAGCTTGTGCCGCAAACGCTTCGTTGGCTTCAATCACATCCAAATCGTTGACGGTCAGGCCTGCTTTTTTCAGGGCCAACTGAGTTGCAGGCACAGGGCCAATGCCCATGTACTTTGGGTCAACACCGGCGTGTGCGTAGGCTACTAAGCGAGCCAAAGGTTTGACGCCGCGGGCCTTGGCAGCGCCGGCTTCCATCAGCACCACGGCAGCCGCAGCATCGTTGATGCCTGAAGCATTGCCCGCTGTGACCGTGCCGTTTTCTTTGATGAACACTGGTTTGAGTTTGCCCAGTTCTTCCATGGTGCATCCTGGGCGGAAATGCTCGTCTGTGTCATAGGCTACTTCGCCTTTGCGCGTTTTGAGCATGATCGGCATGATTTGGTCTTTGAAATAGCCGGCTTGCGTGGCGCGCTCTGCACGGTTGTGGCTTTCAACGGCCAGTTTGTCTTGGTCTTCGCGCGTGATGCCCCACTTGGCGGCAATGTTTTCGGCGGTCACGCCCATGTGGATGGTGTGGAAGGGATCGTGCAGTGCACCCAGCAGCATGTCGATCATTTTGGTGTCGCCCATGCGTGCGCCAAAACGATTGCTTAAGCTAGCGTAGGGTGCACGGCTCATGTTTTCTGCGCCAGCGCCAATGGCCACATCGGCATCACCTAGCATGATGGACTGGCTGGCTGAGAGAATGGCTTGCAAACCAGAACCACAGAGACGGTTGACGTTGAAAGCAGGTGTGCCCTCGGAGCATCCACCGTTGATGGCGGCAACCCGCGACAAGTAAAGGTCCTTGGGCTCGGTGTTGACCACATGGCCAAACACCACATGACCGACATCTTTGCCCTCAGTGCTGGCACGCTTGAGTGCTTCGCGAACCACTTGTGCGCCCAGCTCTGTGGGGGCAACATCTTTCAGACTGCCACCAAATGTGCCAATGGCGGTGCGCACAGCGCTGACAACGACTACTTCACGGCTCATCTCGATCTCCTTAGAATTGAATTGAATGAAACCCCGAAGTCTGACCTAACAAGACTACAGGGTGCTGACAAATGTCGATTAAACGTCCCTGACATCGCTCACGGGGTTGCTGCCAAAGTCGGGGCGAGCTAAATAATCAAGAATGCGCTTGGCGGCATCCGCTGGGGACGTCAACTGACCTGTGGCTTTGAGTTGTTGAAAGCCGCCTTGATCTGGAAAACTCGCAGGTGGCGCAGCACGCAACTGGATTTGCATGTCTGTGTCAATTACCCCTGGGGCCAATGAAGTGACTTTGGCGCCATGGGGTTTAAGAGCCTCTTCTAAAGCCAGACAACGGGTGAAGTGGTCCATGCCTGCCTTGGCTGCGCAGTAGCCCGATTGAGAGGCCATGGCACGGCGGCCCAGTCCAGAAGAAATATTAACCACTTTGCGGGGCATAGGCCAAGATTCAGTGACACTGAGAAAGGCCGCACACAATTGCATGGGTGCTTCTAAGCCTACGCGCAGTGCCATGGCCAAATTGTGCGGGTCTGATTCACTCAGGGGCCCAATGCGAGGAATAACGCCTGCATTGTTAATGAGCGTGGCACTTTGAAATTCATTGGGTTTTTGAACTTGAAGCCAAGTTAACAATGCCTTGCTGGCCACAGCGCCGTCAGCTAGGTCATGAGACCACTGCGCTAATGTGGCGCCTGATTTTTGAGCGAGTTCAGACAGGCTGGCTTGTTGATTGCGTGAAATGCAAATGAGTGTATGGCCTGGTTTTAAGAGTTGTTCTGCAATGGCCAAGCCCATGCCGCGTGAGCCCCCCGTCAAGATGTAAAGGTGTTGTGTCATGTTGATCTTCTTTCGAATTAAAACGGAACCGCACTTTCGAATGATATCCATTCTGCCTTCATTGGATGCTTGAATTGAAGTTCGCGCGCGTGCAATAAAAGGCGGGGAGACTTTGCCAAAATTTCGGGTGTGGCATACAAGCTATCGCCCAGTATGGCATGGCCAATGGCCATCATGTGCAAGCGCAGTTGGTGCGTTCGACCCGTAATCGGTTTCATCTCAATACGGGTCGTCGCTTCTAAGCAGGGCCCTTGCTGGAAGCGCCACTGGGTGTGGCTGGGTTTGCCGTGTTCCCAATCTATTTTACTTTTCGGACGGTTGGGCCAATCGATCAGCAGGGGCATTTGAATGTCTTGCCAGGCATCGGGCTGGCTTTCGTTGGCACTTTGCAAAATGCCGTCGACCACAGCTTCGTATGTTTTGTGAACCTCTCTGTGTGCAAAGGCTTGGCTCAAACTGCGTTGCACTTCAGGGCCCCTAGCAATGACCACCAAGCCGGAAGTGGCCATGTCCAAGCGATGCACCGTCAGTGCATCGGGCCATTCACTTTGTGCTCTGGCAATGAGGCAGTCTTGTTTGTCTTCGCCACGGCCAGGCACACTTAACAAGCCAGAGGGTTTGTTCAAAACCACCAAATGATCGTCGAGGTAAACCAGATCCATGGTGGCCATTGTCATTTGCCCTGCAAAGCCCGAATGCGATTGACTTGAAGGGGCGTGACCTCCGAAGCCTGATTTCCCCATTGGGATCTGAGGTGGGTCAGAACCGCTGCAATTTCTCGGTCTTCCAAAGTGAGAACAAAAGGTGGCATGCCAAAAGGTCTAGGGTTGTGCGCTGTGGCTGCCGGATAGCCACCATACAGTACGGCTTGAACCAAGTTGGTGGGATCGCTTATAAGGATGGCTCGATTTTGTGCCAGTGCGGGGTAAGCGTTGACAACACCTTGACCCTTAGCTTGATGGCATTGCTCGCAATGTTGTTCATAAATTTTGGCGCCCAAGCTCAAAAAATTGCCTGAGCTCTTGGTGATCGATGGCTTGTTGACAATCGCGCTGGCCGAATTTGTTTGCGCTTGCTCTTTCAAATAAGAGGCTACTGCCAGCAGATCGGCTTCAGGCCAATGTTGCGTGCTGTGTTTCACCACTTCAGACATCGGACCACTGGCCACGGCCGTTGCATTACGGCCTGATTTCAAAAGCAGGACAATCTCTGGAATGCTTTGCTGTGCCAGGCCTGTTTCTTGTGCGCTCACGAGAGACGGTGCATACCAGTTGACAAGGGGCATCAGGCCACCCGAGAAATCATTGACCTCCCCCGATGCGCTCCATGCATTGCGCGGGCTGTGGCAGGCTGCACAGTGGCCCAGGCCTTGTGCAAGGTAAGCACCACGGTTCCATTCATTGCTTTTGGTATCTTGCTGCTTGTAGGTGCCAGGCGAAAAAAACAAGCTGCGCCAAATGGCAATGGCTACGCCTGAGTTGAATGGCCAATCCAAACTCTCAGACACTTTCGGAATTGGGTTTTGAGTCGTTTCAGCTGGTAGCGTTTTCAAAGCGGCAAACATGGCATCGCTGTCACCGCGCGAGATCAGTGTGGTGTGTTTGTAGGGAAACACGGGCGTGAGCAATCGGCCGCCTTTGGATTTGCCATAGTGAAGTGCGCGCCAAAAATCGTCAGCCTGCCAAGTGCCCAAACCTTGGGCCATGTCGGGCGTGATGTTGTTGCTGTAAACCCGGCCAAAGGGCGTTTCAAAAGGGCGCCCACCTGCCCCCATGGGTTGACCTCGTTCGGTATGGCAGGCCAAGCAATTGCCGATTTGTAAAAGTGTCTGGCCTTGGCTAATTTGCGTGGCCAAAGTCGTGTTGGTAGTCTGCGGTCTGGGTTGTACCTCCCATAGATCACGGTGGTTGTCTATGGCGACGGCAATCACGAGCAAGACGGTCGCCGTCAACCATAGCCATGCCACATTTCGCCAAAAATGTTGTGGAAACATCATGGTTGCACCTTGGACAGTTCAGGAGCACTGCCGCATAGCCAGGATGCTTTCAGTGGCGAGGAAACTTTGCTTGCAGGGGCTGTATCTGTGGGCATATTTTGGGTAGATAACCAAGTGGCGACTGCCACCAAATCTTCAGACTGAAGCCGTGCCACCACCTCTTTCATGCAATCGGGCTGGCGGGCTTTTCGTTGGTGAGTTTGCCAAGCGCCCAGTTGTGCATTGAGGTAGTCAAGGGGCAAGCCCAGCAATCCTGGAACATGGGCTTGTACGCCTGTGAGCTTTGCGCCGTGACATGCCGTGCAAGCTGGTACGTCTTTCGCCGCATCACCTTCTAAGGCAAGTTGTTTGCCACGTTTTAAGACTTGCGCAGAGACCCTCTCGCTGGGCATGGCGGGGGCCGGGTAGGGCAGTTTCAAGTTGGCATAGTACTGAGCGATCTCTAGCAGGTAAGCGTCAGACAAAGGGTCGACCAAGCGGGTCATTAAGTTGTAGTGGCGCTTGCCTTCTTGGAAGTTTTTGAGCTGATTGAACAAGTAGCCCGCAGGCTTGCCAGCCAGTCTGGGGTAATAACCATCAGGACC
>CANHXV010000064.1 GCA_947464665.1 Comamonadaceae bacterium | reverse complement strand
GGCATGACCAATAGGTCCAAACTGTCAGCTTGAAATGGCAATGCAATGCTGTGGGCCGCAAACTGAAAATCTTGCCCTTCAGGCAGTGCATGGGTCTCTGACAGGGCCAGCCATTGATGCGGCATGCGATTGGCTCGCAAACCCTTTAACTCGGGCATGCCCAATTGAAGTGCGTGATAGCCAAAGACATCAGCTACCAAGGTATCCATTTGCGATTGCTCCCAGTTCAACAAAAAAGACCCTGCTGGCGTTGCTAACCATTGACGCCAATCTTGCGCCATGGAGGTGGTTTCTATAATAGGAAGATTCATGAACCTAATACCGCTGCCCGCATTCTCCGATAATTACATTTGGCTCTTGCAACACCAAGGCCTTGCATTGGTTGTTGATCCAGGTGATTCAACGCCGGTGGCCAACTGGTTGACAGAACACAACCACAAGCTGGATTGCATTTTAGTCACGCATCACCATGGCGATCATACGGGCGGTGTCGCCAAACTCCAGCATGATTGGGGCGCCAAGGTTTATGGGCCTGCTCATGAAAAATTGCCCTTTGAATACCAAGCCTTAATGCAGGGGCAACAATTCAGCTGGCTTGGTATGAATTTTCTAACGCTGGATGTGCCGGGCCATACATCAGGACACATCGCTTATTTCGCAGAGCCCGAGGGCCAAGAACCTTTGCTGTTTTGTGGCGATACGCTTTTTTCAGGTGGCTGTGGACGCTTGTTTGAAGGCACCCCAAAACAGATGCTCCATTCTTTGGACCAACTGGCCGCACTGCCGGGCACTTCGCGCGTGTGTTGTGCCCACGAATACACCTTGAGCAATTTGAAATTTGCCAACGCGGTTGAGCCACACAATGCAAGTCTTCAAGCCTATGTCTTACATTGCAAAGACCTGAGAGCACAGAATTTACCCACCTTGCCCGCCAAACTTGCAAACGAATTGCAAATCAACCCTTTCTTGCGAACCCGTTCGCCAACAGTTATCAGTGCGGTCAAAAAATTTGCACCGCAAGTCAAAGACAATGAAGCAGATATTTTTGCGCATCTGCGACTCTGGAAAAACGACTACCAATGAACCATCTCAACACGGCCTTAGGCCTGAAGTTAAAGACCTCACTTTGTCTTGCCCTGTTTTTGACTGGCTGCGCCAATGTTCAAAAACAAGCTGAAATAAGCCCGGCTGAAGTTAGCCCAACAGTCGAGGTCACCTCATCGCCACCGCCTGCACCCGCGACAGTCACAGCGCCAGTTCAAAAAACTGCCGTCGACAAGCTCAAAATAGACGATCCATCAGAGCCTCCTGCGGACATTTGGGTGCGCATTCGGCAAGGCTTTGCCATGCCCGATCTTGAAAATGATCTGGTGAGAGACCGTGAAGCTTGGTACGCAGCGCGTCCGGACTACATGGTGAGAATGACAGAGCGCTCCAGAAAATATTTGTTCCACATTGTTGAAGAACTTGAACGCAGAAACATGCCCACAGAACTGGCCTTGCTGCCCTTCATTGAATCAGCATTCAACCCCGAGGCGGTCTCTTCAGCCAAAGCGGCAGGAATGTGGCAATTCATGCCAGCAACAGGCAAGTACTTCGATTTGAAGCAAAACATTTTCCGAGACGAGCGACGTGGCGTGATTGAATCGACTCGCGCTGCACTCGACTATTTGCAAAAACTTTATGGCATGTTTGGTGACTGGCACCTGGCTTTGGCCGCCTACAACTGGGGGGAAGGCAGTGTGGGCCGCGCGTTGGCCAAAAACAAAGCAGCGGGTTTAGGACTGACTTATTCCGAGTTGAAAATGCCGACCGAAACACGTTACTACGTGCCCAAGTTGCAGGCGGTTAAAAACATCATTGCACAGCCTCAAAATTTCAACGCCCGATTGCCACTGATTCAAAACCATCCTTATTTCAAATCTGTCGGCATCACGCGTGACATTGATGTGAAATTGGCGGCTAATTTTGCAGGGATCAGCATCGAAGCTTTCAAAGCTCTGAATCCCTCCATGAGCCGGCCTGTTATTTTGGCCGCAGGCACGCCTGAAATTTTGCTACCCTGGGACAATGCAGATCGATTCCAGCGGCAAATTGAAGAGCATGCACAAAAGCCCTTGGCCAGTTGGACAGCTTGGCCTGTGCCCAAGACCATGAAGGTTTCAGAGGCTAGCAAATTGGTCAAAATGACCGAAGCAGATCTGCGCTCAGTGAATCAAATTCCCAGCGGAATGCAGGTCAAACAGGGTTCGACCTTGTTGGTTGCAAGACAAGGCGCACTCGATGCTGATGTCACCGAACATCTAGCCGACAACGCCAAAATTTCTTTTGCACCTGAAATTGTTTTGCGCCGCATCATGGTGAAAGTTCAAAAAGGCGACACCTTGGCCACACTGGCCAGTCGGCATGACGTCTCACCCATGAACATTGCAGCATGGAACAAAATGAAGATGACTGCAGCACTCAAACCTGGTCAATTCGTTGCCATCTTGGTACCAACCACGGCAAGTTCCCGCGGGAGTAAAAGTTCGGGCAAGAAGTCAGGCAATCCTGGCGCAAAAGCTGCAACAGGTTCATCTAACGCGAAGAAGCCCAAAGTCAAATCAACGCAGCCCACCCCTAAAACTGGCCAACAAGGCACCTCAAAATCTTGAATCAAGTACTGAATTTACGTTTCGCAATGAGAATGAATTCATTGGTATAGGTTTTCTCCAAGGTGGTCCAATTGGCCCGATCGGTGCTCACGCGACTGGCTCTGGTGCGCCAAGCCGTCTGCAAGGCATCCTTAGAAAACATGCCGTCCAAGCTATAGGTATCGCGCACATTTTCCAAAGCACCCAAGTAAATCGCTCGGTCGCCCATCCAGTTGTAAGAAGGCACCATTTTGAGAATGTCGGAAGGCCCAGCTGTCTTCAGCCATTGCAATGCTCTGACCACACCTCGGGTTAAGGTGAGCGCGACATCAGCGCGTTTTTGCAAAAACTCACCCTTGCCAAACAAACAAGCAGAGAGCATGGGGCCGCCAAACATGCGCTGCGAACTGACCAGCGTTCGCGTGTCAGCCAAGATGCGCAAGTCATTTTTTTGTTCCAAGTAATGCATGACAGGATCGATGTGACACAAAGCGTCAACCAAACCACCACGAACAGCCTCTACCAAATGGCCCGTGGTAGAACCCAGTTCAATGAACTGAATATTTTCGGCCGCCAGCTTGGCTTTGAGTAGCCATTGCTGAGCCAACCAATGGGTGCCAGAGCCAAGGGATGAAATACCCATCTTCAATGATTTGAGATCGGCCAATGATTTCATCGCAAGGGCTTTTCGGGTCGCCAATCCGACACTCATTTGGGGCGCTCGCCCCTGCAATACAAAGGCACGGTAATTTAAACCGCGTGCTTGCAAATCGAGTGTGTGCTCAAATGCACCTGATACCACTTCAGCCTGACCATTCAAGGCCATTTGAACTGCATGAAGACCCGATTCACATTCAAGCCAATCAATTTGCAGTCCCTCGTTTTTGAACACGCCCAGTTGATCAGCCAAGACCAAAGGCAAATGGAAAAGACTGGTTTTGGCAGCCAATGCAATGGTGACTTTTTGAGGTGAAATTGCAGCCCGAGCCAAGCTAGGCGCCAGCACAACGCTGGCCATGGCCATTGCTGAAAATTCCCGCCGCCTAACCCATGTGTCCACGCAATACCTCTTGAATAGTTCCCATCGAAGATGAGTTCAGCATACAAAGGTATCGATGTCGGCGCATTGGGAAACATCCCAAGCGGGTAATTACGTAATGAAGAACACTAAGAACTGAGTTTGCAAATATCGCCAATTGCTCAGCGTCGGTCGACCAAAGCATGAGCGATGGTTCCCAAGTCGACATATTCAAGTTCACTGCCCGCAGGTACGCCTCTGGCAAGACGCGTGACGCGTAAGCCTCGCTTTTTCAGCATTTCAGCAATGACGTGCGCTGTGGCCTCACCTTCGCCCGTGAAATTGGTAGCCAGAATAACTTCTTGCACCAGACCGTCGTTGCAACGCTCTGACAGTTTGGCAAAGCCCAGTTCGTTCGGTCCAATGCCGTCAAGCGGGCTGAGCTTGCCCATGAGAACAAAGTACAGGCCTTTGAAGGTAGAAGTTCTTTCAATTGCAGCCTGATCTGCGGGCGTTTCCACCACGCACAGCTGAGTTCGGTCTCGTTCAGGGTCGGCGCACATGCTGCAAACATCTGTTTCGGTCAGTGTGTGGCAGGTGGCGCAATGTTTCACGTTGTCACAAGCGTGCTCTAAAGCTTTTGCCAAATGCAGTGCTGCGCTGCGCTCGTGCTGCATCAAGTGAAACGCCATGCGCGATGCAGATTTGGCACCGACTCCCGGCAAAACCCGCAACGCTTGAATGAGCGCATCTAAGGCATGGGAATTGGGTTTTTGCATGGCTTAAAAATTAGAAAGGTAACTTCATGCCAGGTGGCAAGCCAGCCGTCAGTTTGCCCATTTTTTGCTGCGACACTTCTTCTGCTTGTCGAACGGCATCATTAAAGGCAGCAGCCACCAAGTCTTCCAACATGTCCTTGTCATCTGCCAGTAAAGAAGGGTCAATCGTGACACGCTTGACCGCATGTTTACAAGTCATCAAAACTTTGACCATGCCACTGCCAGATGAGCCTTCCACTTCGACAAAAGCCAATTCGTCTTGTGCTTTCTTTAAATTGTCTTGCATGGCTTGGGCTTGCTTCATCAAGCCAGCGAGTTGTCCTTT
Source organism: Comamonadaceae bacterium (assembly GCA_947464665.1). Taxonomy (GTDB): domain Bacteria; phylum Pseudomonadota; class Gammaproteobacteria; order Burkholderiales; family Burkholderiaceae_C; genus Limnohabitans_A. The sequence continues at coordinate 5,306 of CANHXV010000064.1, read as the reverse complement.
GTTGAACATTTTTTTCCTTCCGTTAAATTTAAGAAATAAGCTTGATTGTGCCGGGTACTATTTTGGCGCCAAAATTTTGAACCATGGCTTGAACCATAGGGTCTGAATGAATCAAGTCTTCAGCCGCTTTTTGCTTTTCAGCCATATCAGCCGCATTGCGCTGTGCCGGCGAATCGGTCACTTTGCCAATTTCAACGACCAACTTGACAGCAAAACCTGCAGCATTCAACGCGGCTTGTAAACGCTCTCGCGCAGAACCTTGGTTCAAAGATTCACTGTCAATTCTCAGGTGCCATTGATCGGTATCACGCGCAATCAATTGCGATTGCAAAGCCAACTCACGCACCAAAGCCGTGACTGATTCAGAGGCCACCAATTGACGGACCGTTTGAGTCCAAAAATGGCCCTCTTCGGTAGTCACCAAGACTTTGGGCGCCGTTCTTTCAGTCGGTTCACTGGCTTGACGGACAGGCAAATTCTTAACTTGAAGGGGCGCCATGTTGGCATTGGCCGCGTGCATCTCGGTGGCAGGTTTGTCAATGACAGATGTCACTGAAGGCGCACAAGGGACATCAAATGCAGGCGCGGGCTGCATTGGCGGTGAACTAGGTGGCGCTGTCGTTAAAGTTTTTTTTTGAGCCGCAGGCGCAGGCGCCTGTTGAACAGGGTGTGCTTTGGGTTTGAAAGCCAAGAGCCTGAGCAAGACCATGGTGAGCGCCGCGTATTCATCGGGTGCCAAGCCCAATTCTGTGCGACCGTGTAAACACAAGCTGTAAAGCAACTGCGTTTCATCGGCAGGCATGGCCTGCGAAAGGCGCAAGATTTCTTGGTGATCAGGATCGTTCGACTCAGCGGCAGCACTGGGGACTGCTTGCAAGACGGCCATGCGTTGCAACACCATGGACATGTCTTCCAAAGCCGAAGCAGCAGACAAACCATTCAATCGCAGACCTTCAGAGATTGCAACGACTGCGGCACCATCACCTCGGGCAAGGGCGTCAATGAGGCCCATCACATGACTGCGATCGACACTGCCCAACATCAAGCGAACCGTAGCCTCTTGCAATTGACCACTGCCAAATGCAATGGCTTGATCGGCCAAGCTCAAGGCATCTCGCATGGACCCTCTGGCAGCTCGGGCCAACAACTTCAATGCCATGGGCTCAGCCTGTAAGCTCTCTTGCGCCAAAACCTTCGTCAGATGTTCAAACACTGTCTCTGGCGCCATGGGTCTCAAGTTGAATTGCAAACACCGAGACAAAACAGTGACAGGTACTTTTTGGGGATCGGTGGTAGCCAATACAAACTTCAAATACTCAGGCGGCTCTTCTAGCGTTTTCAACATGGCATTGAAGGCCGTGTTGGTCAACATGTGAACCTCGTCAATCATGAAAACTTTGAAGCGCCCTTGAACCGGTTTATAAACCGCCTGCTCCAGCAAACTTTGAACTTCATCGACACCCCGATTGGAGGCAGCATCAAGTTCCGTGTAATCGACAAAACGACCTGAATCAATGTCGCGGCAAGCCTGACAAACGCCGCAAGGCTCAGCGGTGATGCCGCCCTGCCCGTCAGGTCCTTGGCAATTGAGTGATTTGGCCAAAATGCGCGAGACAGTTGTCTTGCCCACGCCCCTGGTTCCGGTGAACAAATAGGCATGGTGCAACCTTTGTTGCACAAGGGCATTGGTCAGGGCTTGCACAACATGCTCCTGCCCCACCATTTCAGTGAAGTTGCGAGGGCGGTATTTGCGTGCCAGGACGAGATAAGACATGTGTTGATTCTATCGGTGTCTTACAATAGTCCCCGACGGGCCTTCCCGCATGGTAAAGCGGCCAACCGAGTCAGGTGGGGAACCAAGCAGCTCTAACTGCAGAGCCAGTGCCGGGGTCAAGGCTCGTCACCTTTCATGTGTGCGTGCAAAGCTTGAGCAGCTTTCACCCCTGTGGCCATGCAGGCAGTGAGCAAATAGCCACCTGTGGGCGCTTCCCAATCCAACATTTCTCCCGCACAAAACACCCCTGGCAAAGCCTTGATTTGAAGCCCTGAATCGAGCCCTTCCCAAGCCACGCCCCCCGCAGTGCTGATAGCTTCGTCCATAGGTCTTGGGCTGGTGAGCTTGAGGGTCAAGCCTTTGAGGGCCAAGGCCAATTGTGCTGAATCTTGCAAAACTAAAGGCGATAAGAGTTCGTTCAACAAAGCCATCTTGACCCCCTCGATGCCAAGTCTTCCCTTGAGGTGAGAAGACAAACTGCGTGTGCCCCGTGGGTGCGAGACCTCTTGCCTGACTTTTTCCTGAGTCCAATCGGGCAATAAATCCAATTTGAATTCAGCCTGTCCTTGAGTTTGAATGGCCTGGCGCAAATCTGCCGACGCGGTATAAATCAAGCTGCCTTCCACCCCGTAGCTGCTGGCCACAAACTCGCCTTGCCGCCTAATGACATGCCCCTTGGCATGGGTCCACTCGATAGCCACGGACTTCAAAGGCTGACCTGCAAAACGCGCCAAGAAAAATGGTGTCCAACCCAAGCCCTCTCTACCCGCAACATGAAAGCCGCAATTTGAAGGGGCCAAGGGCTTAACCGGCACACCCATGTCATTCAGCCAAGGCACCCATGCGCCGTCAGACCCCAACCGGGACCAACTGCCACCCCCCAGTGCCATGATCACGGCTTGAGCCCTGACTTTGCACAACTCAGGCACAGGAGAGGTCAGGTGGCGCACTTGGAAAATTAATTCAATCCACGGGCCCTTGCTCTTGTCTGGAGACATTGCTTTCAATCCCGTTAATCGATGGCGCATGTGAAATTCAACGGGAGTACCTTCTTCAGGATGGCGCAAACGATGCAACCAAGCTCGAAGCAAGGGGGCCGCTTTCATTTCTTTGGGGAAAACACGGCCTGAACTGCCAATGAATGTTTCAATGCCTAAATCCTGAGCCCAAGCGCGCAATTGATCGGCGCCCCACTCGCTCAATAGAGGTTGCAAAAGCGTGGCATGCGCTTCATATCGACTCACAAATTGGTGGAAGGCCTCTGAGTGCGTCAAGTTAAGACCACCTCGCCCTGCCAATAAAAACTTTCTGCCCACGGATGGCATCGCATCAAATAAATGCACGGAATGTCCCAAACTCGACAAGACCTGAGCGGCCATCAGGCCCGCGGGCCCGCCCCCAATGACAGCCACTTGCAAGTTCAAGGGCTTTGGCAAATAAGCTGAAGGGGCATTCATGTCGAGAAAATGATGAGGATGCGCATATGAATGAACAACTTTGTGTGTTTCTGTCAAAATACAGGAAGTTTACAAAGACGATTAAGCTGTAATTTCAATTTCAACAAGGAACAGGCCATGGCCAGCGATTTGATCAAACACACAACCGACGCCACTTTTGACACTGATGTGCTGAAAGCCAATAAGCCCGTCATCGTTGATTTTTGGGCTGAATGGTGCGGCCCATGCAAGATGATTGCCCCCATTTTGGACGAAGTTGCAACTGGCTACGAAGGCAAACTGCAAATTACCAAAATGAATGTCGATGAAAACCGCGATATCCCCGCCAAATTTGGCATTCGGGGCATTCCAACCTTGATGGTTTTCAAAGATGGTCAATTGGCTGCCACCAAAGTGGGCGCCATGAGCAAATCTCAGTTAACAGCCTTCATTGATCAACAGTTGGCTTGAGTTTCAAGTGCCAATCCAAGGCACTTTCAAAACGGCATCCCCAAATACCAAGCCATTTGGGGGAGTCGGCCAGCCTAGTTGCGATACCTCAGAAAATCCTGTCATAATCCGCATCGTTGAGTTCCCAAAGGGATTCATCACAGTTTCAAGATAGAAACTCACGAAAGCCCATAGCGTCTAATTGCTAACTTTTGACGCAACTTCCGGGATTTGGTTTCTAGACGTTTGAAATTTCGATTTCCTTCCTCCCCCTGATTTTTTTGACATCAACCCAAGAGGGTTGCTTTACGCAGGTAAATCCATGCACTTAAATGAACTCAAGGCACTGCACGTGTCTGAAGTCCTCAAGCAAGCCGACGAGCTTGAGATTGAAAACACAGGCCGCATGCGCAAACAAGAGTTGATGTTTGCCATCATCAAAAAACGCGCACGCGCCGGAGAGCAAGTATTTGCAGATGGTGTTTTAGAAATCTTGCCCGATGGCTTTGGGTTCTTGCGCAGCCCTGACACCAGTTACACCGCTAGCACCGACGACATTTACATCAGCCCCAGCCAAGTGCGCAGGTTCAACTTGCACACGGGCGACATGATTGAAGGCGAAGTTCGCATTCCAAAAGACGGCGAGCGCTACTTTGCCCTCACCAAGCTTGACAAGGTCAATGGCGATTTGCCAGAGAACAACAAGCACAAGATCATGTTTGAGAACTTGACCCCTTTGTTCCCCAACATTCAGATGCGTTTGGAGCGCGACATCAAGGCCGATGAAAACATCACCAGCCGCGTGATCGACATCATTGCGCCGATCGGCAAAGGTCAGCGTGCCCTCATTGTGGCCCAGCCAAAATCAGGCAAAACCGTCATGATGCAACACATTGCGCACGCTATCACGGCCAACAACCCCGACGTTCACCTCATGGTTTTGCTTGTCGACGAGCGCCCTGAAGAGGTGACGGAAATGCAGCGCACTGTGCGCGGCGAAGTGATTGCTTCAACCTTTGACGAACCTGCCGCACGTCACGTTCACGTGGCCGAAATGGTCATTGAACGTGCCAAGCGTTTGGTCGAATTGAAAAAAGATGTGGTCATCTTGTTGGACTCCATCACCCGCTTGGCTCGCGCTTACAACAACGTGGTGCCCAGCTCTGGCAAGGTCTTGACAGGTGGTGTTGATGCAAATGCCTTGCAACGGCCCAAGCGTTTCTTTGGTGCTGCGCGCAATGTGGAAGAAGGCGGCAGCCTGACCATCATTGCCACAGCGCTGGTCGATACCGGCAGCCGCATGGACGAGGTGATCTTTGAAGAATTCAAAGGCACAGGCAATTGTGAGATCCATTTAGAACGTCGTTTGTACGAAAAACGCGTTTTCCCTGCCATCAACTTGAATCGAAGCGGCACGCGCCGCGAAGAGTTGTTGCTGCAGCCTGAAGTGCTGCAAAAAACCCGCATCTTGCGTCAGTTCATGTACAACATGGACGAAATTGAGGCCATGGAAATGGTTCTAAAGAGCATGAAAGCCACGAAGAGCAACGTCGAATTTTTCGACATGATGCGTCGTGGCGGCTAAAAATTAGCCGTTTCAGCCCCAAACAGGCATGCAAGTCATTGATTTCATGCCATAATCTCGT
>CANHXV010000063.1 GCA_947464665.1 Comamonadaceae bacterium | reverse complement strand
CCTGAAGCTGCCCGCAAAACTTGACTACCTTCTGGTCTCCTCTTTGTCGATCGAGGCCCGACAAACCTTGTCCAAGCATCGTCCAGAAACCCTGGGCATGGCATCCCGAATTTCTGGAATTACCCCGGCAACCATTTCTTTGCTGCTGATTTATCTCAAAAGGGGTGGTTTTAAGGAGTTCGTTCCGGTCAAGCCTGAAGTGGCGGAGTCGGTTGCCGAAGGCTCGGAGAGTTTGACGCCATGACCGACGCGGCCGAAGTGCCCGAAGTGGCGCTTCTTCAAGCGCTTTCTTTGGGCATAAAGGCCTTAGAGTTGAATGTTTCAGAGGCTCAGCAGCAACAGTTGTTGAGCTACATGGCGCTCATTCAAAGATGGAACAAAGTCTATAACCTCACGGCCTTGAAAACGCCTCAGGAAATCTTGACTTACCATTTGTTAGACAGCTTGTCCTCAATTTTCCCCTTACTTCGCTATCTTGCTCAAAGCGCAAAGGGCGTCGACCAAGACGTCGAGTTATTGGATGTGGGCTCAGGCGGTGGTTTGCCGGGTGTGGTGATTGCCATTTGTTGCCCCAAAATTCGCGTCACATGTGTCGATACCGTCTCTAAAAAGGCGGCATTTGTGCAGCAGGTGGCCGCCAGTTTAAAGTTGTCAAACTTGCGCGGGCTTCATGCGCGGGTAGAAAGCTTGACGGGGCCGTTTGACGTCATCTGCTCCCGAGCATTTGCCTCTTTGCCGGACTTTGTAAACTGGTCGGTTAGCGCCTTGTCCGAGCAGGGTGTTTGGATGGCCATGAAGGGCAAGTTGCCCGAAGCAGAGATGGCGGCGCTGCCTCCTTTTGCAGAAGTGTTTCACGTGGAACAACTGCAGGTGCCTGGCTTGCAGGCCGACCGTTGCATGGTCTGGATGAAAAAAACCAGCAACTTTGCCGGCTGAAGCAATCACGACTTGAGTTTCGCCCCTTACACTTGGGCTCATTGAGAAAGCCTTTGATGTTTGGAATTTCTGATTACGGTGCTTTTGTTGCCGCCTTTGTATTGCTTTTGTTCTTGCCTGGCCCAGGGAATTTGGCCTTGATTACCTCTACTACCCAAGGCGGTATGAGGGGCGGCACAGCCTCCGTCATGGGCTTGATTTTGGGCGACCAAATTTTGCTCTGGATGACGGTGGCCGGCGTGGCCGCACTGTTGCAAACCTACCCTCATTTGTTTTTGGCCTTGAAATGGGTGGGCGCGGCTTACCTTGCTTGGTTGGGTTTTAAAATGGTCTTTGCCAAAGCGGGTGAGGGCCCATCGATCAAGATCACACCGGGTCAATATTTCAAAGAAACCATGTTCATCACCTTGCTCAATCCTAAGGCGATTATGTTTTACTTTGCTTTTTTTCCGCAGTTCATTGACCCTGAGCAGCACCAAGGAATGATTACTTTTGTATTCATGGCGGCTAACATTGCTGTTTTGGGTTTCTTGTACTGTTTTGGCGTTGTGGTCATCACCCACAGGATGGCAATACGCCTTAGAGCCAACCCCAAAGTTTCTGGGTTCTTGCAAAAAATTGCGGGATTGTTCTTAATCGGTTTTGGTCTGAAATTGGCCTTGGGCAAATAATCGCTTCGTCGGAAAATTAAAAGAGTTACAAATGGCAAAGATTTTCTGTGTAGCAAATCAAAAAGGCGGCGTTGGCAAGACCACGTCAGCGGTTAACTTGGCTGCGGGCTTGGCCAAAGTGGGGCAGCGTGTTTTGTTGGTTGACCTCGACCCACAGGGCAATGCAACCATGGGCTCGGGCGTTGACAAGCGGCAGTTAGAGCTCAGTGTGTACGATGTTTTATTAGAGTCAGCCAGCATTCAAGAGGCTGCCATTTTTTCAGAAAAATGTGGCTATCACGTGTTGGGCGCCAATCGCGAATTGGCCGGTGCAGAGGTTGAACTGGTTGACCTTGAAAGACGTGACCAACGTTTGAAGTCAGCATTGGAAGTGGCAGACAAAGACTTTGATTTTGTCTTAATTGATTGCCCGCCCTCTTTGTCAATGCTCACTTTGAATGGTTTGTGTGCCGCGCATGGTGTGATTGTTCCGATGCAGTGCGAGTATTTTGCGCTGGAGGGGCTGACCGATTTGGTAAACACCATCAAGCAAGTGCATGCCAATTTGAACCCTGATTTGAAAATCATTGGTTTGCTGCGCGTCATGTTTGATCCGCGAATTACTTTGCAGCAGCAAGTGAGTGAGCAACTTAAATCGCACTTTGGTGACAAAGTGTTTAACACGGTCATTCCTCGAAATGTCCGGTTGGCAGAGGCGCCCAGCTATGGTTTGCCGGGCGTTGGGTTTGACCCTTGTGACAAAGGCAGCCAAGCGTTTGTAGAGTTTGCCAGGGAGTTGGTACAGCGCATTCCAACGCTTTAAGGCCACGAAAGCGCGTTGATGGAAAATCCTAAAGTCCTTATATTGCCGGGTTGGCAGGGAAGTGGGCCCCTACATTGGCAAAGCCTTTGGACCCGTCAATATGCGGATCAGCTTGTAGAGCAACATGACTGGATGCGGCCACTTCGCGGCGATTGGTTGGCGCGATTGGACGATGTGATGTCCGACTTGAGTGGGCCCGTGTTCTTGGTTGCACACAGTTTGGGTTGCATTCAAGTCGCAGCTTGGGCGCAAATTTCTGCACAATGCCACAAAGTCAAAGCGGCCTTGTTGGTAGCGCCTGGCGATGTAGAAGCCTCGCCCGCGCAAGATGTTTTTTCAAGTTGGCGTCCTGTTGCGTTGACTGCGCTGCCCTTCAAATCAATTTTGATTGGCAGCGAAAACGACCCTTATTGCACCCTTGCACGGGCAGAACAGTTTGCGCAGGCCTGGGGGTCTGAGTTTTTAAACTTGGGCGAATGCGGACACGTGAACGCCGAATCAAATTTGGGTGACTGGCCTGAAGGCCGTGCCTTGTTGAATGAATTGATGAAAGAAAAAAAATATGGTCACTAAAAAACCAAAGGGCTTAGGCCGAGGGCTGGAAGCTTTATTGGGCCCTAAGGTGCAGGACGAACCCAGCTCGCCTCAGGCCGTTGAGGCAGCAGCCAATCGAACACCCAGTAGTTTGTCTTTGAGCGAGTTGGTGCCTGGCATGTACCAACCTAGAACACGAATGGACGAGGGTGCTCTCTACGAGTTGGCAGAGTCGATCAAAGCGCAAGGCATCATGCAACCCATTTTGGTTCGCAAGTTAAGTGATGGGCCTAATGCTGGAAAGTATGAAATCATTGCGGGTGAACGTCGCTTCCGAGCTTCTCGATTGGCTGGTTTGAACGAGGTCCCGGTCTTGGTTCGCGATGTGCCCAATGAAGCGGCAGCGGCCATGGCCCTGATTGAGAACATCCAACGCGAAGATCTGAACCCACTTGAAGAGGCGCATGGCTTACAGCGACTCATCAAAGAGTTTGGTCTGACCCACGAAACTGCGGCCCAAGCTGTGGGGCGCTCTCGAAGTGCTGCCAGCAACCTGCTACGTTTGTTGAATTTAGCAGAGCCCGTTCAAACCATGCTGATGGCAGGTGACATCGACATGGGACACGCCCGCGCTTTGTTGGGTTTGGACAAGGCCGCCCAAATTACAGCAGCCAATCAAATCAGCGCCAAAAAAATGTCTGTGCGCGAAGCAGAGAGTTTGGTGAAAAAACTCAGTGCCGAATTTTCTTTGGTGCAACAAAAACCGAAAAAAGAAAAGTCGCGAGATATCAAGCGCGTTGAAGAAGAGCTCTCTGACTTGCTCACGGCGCAGGTTGAAGTTCGCATCAAAAAGCGCGTCAAGCGGCATGGCCGCTTTGAGGAAATGGGTGAACTGTCGATTCAGTTTGCGTCCTTGGATGAACTCAACGGCTTGATTGAACGTCTGCGCGCTTAAATCCTTCATTTCAACCGAATGAAAAAAGGGCCTGTCGGCCCTTTTTCAATGAAAGATTTTTCCAGGATTCATGATGTTGTGAGGGTCCAGGGCCTGCTTCAAGGTGCGCATCATGTTGACGGCGCCAACGCCCGCTTCTGTCACTAAAAAATCCATTTTGTGCAGGCCAATGCCATGCTCGCCAGTGCACGTTCCACCGAGACGCAAGGCGCGGCTGACCAGTTTGTGGTTCAGGTCTTCTGCAATTTCACGCTCACTTGGAATGTCGGGATCAATTAAATAGCCGAAGTGGAAATTGCCATCCCCAACGTGGCCCACCAAAAAGTAAGGCAAACCACTGGCTTCTGTTTCAGCCACAGAATCTAAGAGGCAATCGGCCAATTTACTGATGGGAACACAGGTGTCGGTACTGATGGCCCGGCACCCAGGTCTGCTTTGAAGCGCCGCAAAATAAGCGTTGTGTCTTGCGGTCCAAAGGCGTGTGCGCTCTTCGGGTGTGGTGGCCCATTCGAAAGCGTTGCCCCCGTGGTCGCTGGCAATTTCTTGAACTGTTTCCGCTTGCTCTTTCACGCCAGCAGGTGACCCATGAAACTCCATCAACAACATGGGCTCTTCACGCAAGCCCAATTTGGCATAAGCGTTGACCATGCGAACCGAGTTGTGATCGATCAGCTCGACCCGCGCAATGGGCACACCCAGTTGGATGACTTGAATCACGGTTTGCACGGCGGCCTCAATGCTAGGAAAAGAGCAGATGGCTGCAGAAATTGCCTCTGGCAAGGGGTAAAGTCTTACAGTGACTTCAGTCATGACGCCCAAGGTGCCCTCACTGCCGACAAACAAACGTGTAAGGTCGTAACCCGCACTTGATTTTTTGGCCCGGGTGCCTGTCCGAATGACTTCGCCAGACGCGGTGACCACTTCAAGGGCCAACACATTTTCACGCATGGTGCCATAGCGTACGGCATTGGTGCCGCTAGCGCGTGTTGCACTCATGCCGCCAAGGGTGGCGTCTGCGCCGGGGTCGATCGGAAAAAACAAGCCCGTCGATTTGATTTCTTCGTTCAATTGTTTTCGCGTCACGCCTGGTTGCACAGTGACCGTTAGGTCTTCTGCATTGATCGACAAAACTTTGTTCATGCGCGTGAGGTCAATGCTGATGCCGCCTTGCACGGCCAGCAAGTGGCCTTCTAAAGAAGAGCCAACGCCAAACGGAATGACCGGCACTTTGTAGTCGCTGGCCAATTTGACGGCATCGGACACATCTTGTGTGCACTCGGCAAAGATCACGGCGGAGGGTGGGGGAACCGGCGCAAAGGCCGATTCATCGCGGCCATGTTGCTCTCGAATGACCATTGCCGTCGAGCAGTTGGCACCAAAACGAGCTTTCAAAGCATCTAGAAAGACCTGGGGAACAGGCCTTGCTGTGACAACGGGCGCCAAATGGGCGGCTGGGGTCGGTGCGTTCATGGTGAGGCTCCAAGTCGTAGGTCAGTCAAAAATTGAGGCGAGACAGCGCGCAATGACCGTGGTTAGGGAATTCTTCCCAAACTCGGTCAAAATCAGAGTTTACGCTGAGACCTGCATTTTTGCAGAACGCCACGCACAGGGAAAACACCATGGGAAACAGACTGACACAAATCGCTACTCGAACAGGCGATGAAGGCACCACCGGCTTGGGCAACAACCAACGCGTGTCAAAAAATAGCTTGCGTGTGCACGCCATGGGCGATGTGGATGAATTGAACTCGCACATTGGTTTGTTGTTATGTGAGCAAATGCCAGAAGATGTTCGACATTTGTTGGTCGAAGTGCAGCATCAGCTTTTCAACTTGGGCGGGGAGTTGTCCATCCCCGGCTTTGAGTTGTTAAAGGCAGAGGCGGTTCTGGTGCTCGATGAAGCCTTAGAAAAATACAACGCGCAATTGCCCAAGCTAGAAGAATTCATTTTGCCGGCTGGCAACCGGGCGGCGGCTCAAGCGCACATTTGCCGCACAGTGGCCAGGCGGGCAGAGCGAGCTACGGTCGCTTTGGGCAATGAAGAGGCATTGAACGATGCGCCCCGTCAATACTTAAACCGAATTTCCGATTTGATGTTTGTGCTTTCGCGGGTCTTAAACCGCATGGATGGCGGCTCCGACGTTTATTGGAAAAGCGAACGAATGAAAGGCAAGGGCTGAAAAAAGCCCTTTATGCCACAGTCAAGTGTCACCTAAGCGCAAGCATTGGGGGTTTTCAGGGTGACAGCCAGCAACGCGCAAGCTAGGCTATGAACATGAACGCCAGTCCCAACGCCCCATTTTTATCGCCCTACCTTTCTTCGCTTGCCGACTTGCCAAAGTCTGCGCCTCAAGCGCCGTATGCCTACGTGCCGCAAATTCGACTGTATCAAGACTGGTTGCAGCAGAACCGAGGCATAGCATTTGAAACATACAAAGACTTGTGGCAATGGTCTATCACCGAGCTCGATGCGTTTTGGCAAAGCATTTGGGACTACTTTGACATTCAATCGCCAACGCCATATGAGTTGGTGTTGGCTAAAAATGCCATGCCTGGTGCCATTTGGTTTCCTGGCGCGCAGGTCAACTATGCAACTCAAGTCTTAAGGCATGTCGATCAAGCCCACGCAGCAGGCTTTGCGGCCTTGATTGCTCAAAACGAAAAAGGGCAGCACCAAGAAATTTCTTGGCCTGAGCTACAGCGACAAGTGGCTTCCATGGCCTTGCATTTAAAAGCACAAGGCGTTCAACCCGGTGATCGGGTGGCAGCTTATTTGCCCAATATTCCCGAGGCCATCGTGGCTTTCTTGGCCACCGTGAGTGTGGGCGGCGTGTGGAGCATTTGCGCACCCGACATGGGCACCTTGGCCGTGCTCGATCGTTTCAGGCAAATCGAACCCAAGGTGCTCATTGCCTGCGATGGCGTGACTTACGGTGCCAAGGATTACGATCGGATGGCGGTGGTGCAAGAACTCAAGAATGCGTTGCCTTCGGTACAGCATGTGATTTTGCATGAAAACTTGGGTGTAGCAGATTTGGCCAGCAACGATGTGGCCTCGGCCATTCGCATGTCACAAACCACGTCCAAGTATGGACCCGAGGTGAATGCCTTCAAGCCCCTGTCACTTCCCTTTGATCACCCACTATGGATTGTTTATTCAAGTGGCACCACGGGTCTGCCAAAGCCCATTGTGCATGGCCATGGCGGCACCGTGATTGTGGCCTTGGCGCTCAAAATTTTGCACAACGATGTCGGCTGCAGTTATCACCCTAACAGCTGGGGTGAGCGCTTTCATTGGTACAGCTCAACGGGTTGGGTGATGTGGAACGCGCAAGTGGGCGGCCTGATGAATGGCACCACCTGCGTGATTTATGACGGCAATCCAGGTGGCAGCAAAGACAACCCTGACTGGAGCACGCTCTGGCGTTTTGCGGCAGAAAACAAGGTGACCTTTTTTGGCGCAGGCGCCGCATTTTTTGCCAACTGCCAAAAGTCTGGCGTTGACCTCACGCAGTGTGGCGACTTGTCTCGTGTGCGCGCATTGGGCACCACAGGCTCACCGCTTTCGCCTGAAACGCAAAACTGGGGCAACGCACAATTTCAACGCATCCAAGCACAGCACACGCATTCACCGTATCTTCACCGTGAAAAAGATGGCGATATTTGGTGGTGCAATATTTCGGGCGGTACCGATTTTTGTGGTGCGTTCATTGGCGGCAATCGTGAGCTACCGCAAGAGGCCGGCGTCATGCAATGTCGCTTGCTGGGTTGCGCCGTGGAGGCTTGGAATGAAGCTGGCGAGCCAGTACATGGCGAGGTCGGTGAACTGGTGTGTGCGCAGCCCATCCCTTCTATGCCTTTGTATTTTTGGAACGACCCAAACAACGCACGGTACTTGGCCAGCTATTTTGAAATGTACCCTGCGGGTCACGGCCGCAAACCAGGCGGCGGTGACGCAGAAGCTGCGTATGGTGGTGTTTGGCGGCATGGCGATTGGCTGCGTATTGGCGCAGCAGATCAGGGACAAAACGGTGGTGAAGGCTGCGTCATTTTTGGCCGCAGTGACGCCACCATCAACCGCCATGGTTTGCGCATGGGCACCAGTGAACTTTACAGCGCGGTCGAAGCCTTGCCAGAAGTGATCGACAGCATGGTGGTCGATTTGGAATACTTGGGACGAGAAAGTTACATGCCATTGTTTGTGGTGCTAAGGGCTGGCCTGACCTTGGACGCCGCCTTGAAAAGCACCGTGAACAACGCCATCAAAACAGCCTTGAGTCCGCGCTTTATTCCGAACGAAATATTTCAAGTGTCTGAAATACCACGCACCTTGTCGGGGAAAAAACAAGAGTTGCCGATCAAAAAACTCATGTTGGGGCAAGCCTTAGAAAAAGTCGTCAATAAAGATGCGATGGCCAACCCGGCTTGCTTAGACTGGTATGTTGACTTGGCTAAAAAACACTTGGCTAAATCGGCGTGACATAAAAAAAAGCCAGTGTGGGTTCACACTGGCGCTGCATCGATTGGGGGTGCGCATGCAGCGCAACCTCAAAACTAGTTTTTGTGCAAATCTGCGTTCAAACTGCCCCAGCTTTCGGTGCGAGGAATGGCTTGTACCGCGCCCGTTTGTGAGTCGCGGCGAAACAAGATGCCATTGCGGCCAGACAATTCGCGCGCTTTAACCACGCCGCCATCGGGCATTTTGACGCGCGTACCACCGGTGACATAACAGCCGGCTTCCACCACACAATCGTCGCCCAAAGAAATGCCAATGCCTGAGTTGGCACCCAGCAAGCAACGCTTACCAACGGAAATCACTTCTTTGCCGCCACCCGACAAAGTACCCATGATGGAGGCGCCGCCGCCCACATCACTTTGATCGTCAACCAACACGCCTGCACTGATGCGGCCCTCTACCATCGATGCGCCCAAGGTGCCGGCGTTGAAGTTGCAGAAGCCTTCGTGCATGACGGTGGTGCCAGAGGCCAAGTGCGCACCCAAGCGCACGCGATCGACGTTGGCGATGCGCACACCTGACGGCACCACGTAATCGGTCATGTAAGGAAATTTGTCAACGGCCTTCACGTCAAACACCACACGCGCTGCGCGAGCACGCAGTCGAGCATCTTGAAGTTGGTCTAGGGGACATGGACCCATTGAGGTCCAAGCCACATTGGCCAGCATGCCGAATATACCGGCCAAGTTGGCTTGATGCGGTTTGACCAAGCGGTGGCTGAGCAAGTGCAAACGCAAAAACACATCGTGTGTGTCTTTGGCGGGCTCTGCCAAAGTGGCGATGCTGGTTTTGACCGCCACCACATTCACGCCGCGCAACTCGCAAGGGCCAAGTGTTTTGACAAAGGCTTCGCCCAGTCGCGTCCGCGCATCGGCTTCGCTGAGTACGTGACTGCCATTCTCTTGCACGCCTTCGGCCAGTTCAGGTGCGGGGTACCAAGTGTCCAACACGGTACCGTCTTTGGCGATGGTTGCTAAGCCGTAGGCGATGGCGCCACTTTGAATCATGGGAGGGGTTTGCATGGAGGTGTCTAAAAAAATCAAAAAAGAGATTATCGGGCTTTGTGAGGTCGTTTGTCTTTAGCGCAACTCAGACAAGGCAATCGATTGCTTTTTAAGCCATTCGCCTTGGGTATTTTGGAAGCCCAATTGAATTTCTTGCTTTGACCAATCCATTTCAATCAGGCCAAAGTGGTTTTGTGTGATGAGTTCACCCAATCGATTGGGGCCTGCTTCTTTGGCCGTCGCCCAAGCATGTGTCATGCCGCTAGAGGTAATCTCGTACAAGGGATAGCCCAGAGAGCTGCTGCTTTTGTAAATGGCGCCAATGTGCCGGTCGCCTGATAAAAGCACGACACCCTTTGCACCCGTTTTGACAATGAGTTGTTTTAACTTTTCTTGTTCTCGAGGGAGGTTGCCCCAGCCCTCCCAGCCATGGCCTTCCACAATCACTTGAACGCCAGAGACAATCAGCCGAACTTCAGCCGCCTGATTCAGCTGAGTTTCAAGCCATTGCCACTGTGCTTCTCCGAGCATGGTTTTCTGTGCGTCGGTGTCTGGAAGGTACCTTTCTTTGCCAGGAGCATCGCGTTGGTCAGTGACGCGCAGCTTGGAGCGAAACCATCGGGTGTCCAGCA
This sequence comes from Comamonadaceae bacterium, assembly GCA_947464665.1. GTDB lineage: Bacteria > Pseudomonadota > Gammaproteobacteria > Burkholderiales > Burkholderiaceae_C > Limnohabitans_A. The sequence goes on along the minus strand of CANHXV010000063.1, from coordinate 19 downwards.
AAATAACTTGAACGCGTTG
>CANHXV010000062.1 GCA_947464665.1 Comamonadaceae bacterium | reverse complement strand
CGACGTTTGTCGCTCGCATGATTGGCCAGTAATTCAGGAGAACTCACAAATGAACACCACTGAACTGCGCACCCAAGACGAAGCTGGTTTGGCCAAAGAAATCAAGGATCTGCAAAGAGCCCATTTCAATTTGCGCATGCAAAAAGCCACCCAGCAACTCGGCAACACGAACCAGCTGCGCGAAACTCGCCGCAGCATCGCTCGCGCCAAAACCATTCTTGCCCAAAAGCAAGCCGCCAAATAAGGAGTGACCATGACGGAAGCTAAAACATCCCTCAAGCGCACCTTGATTGGCAAGGTGGTCAGCGACAAGCGTGCCAAAACCGTAACGGTTTTGGTGGAGCGTCGCGTGAAGCATGCTTTGTATGGCAAGATTGTTGCCAAATCAAGCAAGTACCACGCACACGACGAAACAGGACAATACGGCGTAGGCGACGTGATTGAAATCACCGAGAGCAAGCCCATTTCCAAAACAAAAAACTGGGTTGCTACCCGTTTGGTTGAAAAGGCAATTGCGATTTAAGTTTTAACAACGTATTTCAGCAAGCTTTTAAAAAACGACTCACAATAGTGGGTCGTTTTTTTTTCGCCGATGCGTTCATCAAACGCATCTGCTGACAGTCGTTTTTTTGAACTATTTTTAAAGGAATCACCATGATCAAAGTTGGAGACACCATCCCCGCAGTCACATTGACTGAGTTCGTCGAAGTAGAAGGCAATGGCTGCAGCATTGGCCCCAACCCTGTTGATGTTGCCAAAGCCTCAGCGGGCAAAACCATCGCCTTGTTTGCTTTGCCAGGCGCTTTCACGCCCACCTGCTCAGCCAAACACGTGCCGGGTTATGTGGCGCAATTCGATGCCTTGAAAGCCGCAGGCGTAGATGAAATTTGGTGCGTCAGCGTGAACGATGCGTTTGTGATGGGCGCATGGGGCCGCGAGCTGCGCAGCACGGGCAAAGTTCGCATGATGGGTGACGGCAGTGCTGACTTCACCAAGGGCACCGGCCTGACTTTAGATCTCACAGCACGTGGCATGGGTCTGCGCAGCAACCGCTATTCAATGTTGGTCAAAGACGGCAAGGTGGCAACTTTGAACATTGAAGGACCTGGCAAGTTTGAAGTCAGTGACGCCGACACGATGTTGTCACAAGCCAAAGCTTAAACGGACTCAAACCTCGCTGGGCGCACTTCAAAGCATGACGCGAAGATAGTGCGCACCAGCCAAGGGGTTGTGATAGTAGGGCGCAACCTCTTCGAAGCCTAAGTCTTCGTAAAGCGCCCTTGCTGTTTCCATCTCATCTAGGGTGTCTAACAAGACGCAGCTGTAGTCGCATTGGCGAGCGGCATCCAAAATACTTTCTGCCAATTGACGTCCTAAGCCAAGACGGCGAAAGGCTGGCCTGACATACAAGCGCTTCATTTCTGCTGCATTGGGCGAATCGGCTGTATCTAAAGGACGCAGTGCACAGCAGCCAGCAACTTCTTGGTTCACCTTGGCCAACAAAAGAGCGCCTCGGGGTGGCGCATATTCGCCGGGCAATTGAGCCAACTCAGATTCAAAGTCTTGAAAGCAAAGATCGACACTGAGCGAGTGAGCGTACTCTTGAAAAATCTCACGCACGGCCAACATGTCTTCTGCAGAAGATGCCTCGAACAGAGAGATGGTGGGCTTTGAAGGTGCAGACAAGAGAGTCGATTTTGCGCGTTGTGGTCGATGAAGTTTAGCGTTAAACGGTGGGGCCTAGACGGCTGTAGCACCTAGATTAATCAGGGCATACACCAAGCCGGCACTGACCAAGATGCACAGGACGGCCAGCAACCAATTGGCGGGACCATCTTTGGATGGGTGTGCTGGCGTTGCGCTGGTTTTATCGCCCTTCAACATGGCAAGGGTCAGATTCTGTTTCTTCTTCAGCAAATACCAAAGGATGGCTAAAAGATGGACAGCCACCAACAAAAGTATGAAGGTTTTACCAAAGCCTTTGTGCCAGGAAGTGGCCAGACTGACGCTGTTGCCTGAAACAAGGCTGACCAAGGGACCTGCATTAGAAATCTCATCATCGCTGATGAGGCCAGTACTCACTTGCACAGCTAACAAAGCCAACATGGCGATGACGGCCAAAGAGCCCAAGGGGTTGTGACCTAGAAACGGGGTTTGGGGCATTGAGCTTTTGAAATACTGTCGAATTAATTTTGGTGTGCAAGCCAATTGGCGCCAGCGCGACCAGTGGCCACCGCAAAAACCCCAGATGAGTCGAAAAATGAGCAGGCTAAGAACCGCATAGCCGCATCTGAAATGCCACACCATGGCGTTGCCGCCCACATTGCCTGTAATGACCAAAGCTACGATCAATATGGCCAATGTCCAATGGAAGATACGAGTCGGCCAATCCCAAATGCGAATTTGAATCATGCGATGTCTTTCAATGCGAAAGACGCATTGAGCAGGGGTTTTAAAATCATGAGAAACTATAAGTTAGTTCAACGTCATTAGGAATATGCATGAAAAAACATTTCGCTCTCGTTTCTGGTTTGTTGTCTGTTTTGCTGGCACTTCCCGCTGCAGCGCAATTTGCCAAACCAGAAGATGCCATCAAATACCGCAAAGCCAGCTTCACCTTGATGGGCGCTCACTTTGGCCGAGTCGGCGCCATGGCTGCTGGCAGGGTTCCCTATGACGCAAAAGCCGCTGCCGACAATGCCGACATTGCGCTGGCCATGTCAAAGCTGCACTGGGCTGCTTTTCCCGAAGGCTCAGACAAAGGTGAAACACGGGCCAAGCCAGAAATTTGGAAGGACGCCGCCAAGTTCAAAGATGCTGCTGACAAAATGCAAGCCGAAATGGTTAAAGTTTCTGCCGCAGCCAAGCTAGGCAATCTGGACGCGTTGAAAACAGCCTTTGGCCCCGCTGGCGCCACTTGCAAAAACTGCCACGACAATTTCCGCAAAGAATGATGCTTATGGATCAGCGCATGCCAACAGCAGCGCTGTCAACTCTTTCGGGGCACTGATCATCGGGTCGTGCCCCGTTTTCATTTCAATGACGCGGGCGTTTTGAATCCAAAGGCCATCCCAAAAATTTGGATCTAGCACTCGGCGGCGCACTGCATCGATGGTCGCCAGGGGTGGCACCGTGCAATTGATGAAGGTGCGAGGAACACTTGCAACGCGAGCCGCATCAAACTGCAACACATGCTGATAGGTCCCGCCGGGGTGAGGGGTTTGACGCCTTTGTACCCAATCGTAGCCTTCGGCAGACAAACCAAACACAGAAGGGTCGGGCGGTGGAAAACTGTTGTTGATGCTTTCAGCCGCAGCATCGATGCGCGACTTTTGCGTGGCACTGGCATGTGTGCTACTCCAGCTTTCACCAGGTTTGGGAACCACGGCATCAAGGTAGATTAAGTGCTTCAATCTATGGGGACGCCTGTCGGCGACCGCTGTGCCCAGCATGCCCGCATAAGAGTGCGCCACCAAAATGGCGTCTTGCATCTCTTGTGCATCTAGCGCTTGCAGCACATCTTGCACATGGGTTTCTAAATCAATGCCTCGATGCAGCAAGTGAGATCGCTCGCCTAAGCCTGTGAGCGTCAAGGCGTGTGCGCTGTGGCCCGCGCGAATCAGGCCTTCGCTCACATGCTGCCAGCACCAAGCACCATGCCAAGCACCGTGAACCAATAAGTACTGCGCCATCAGATCACGCCTTTGCTTTGAAGTTGTTCAATCTGTGTCTCGCTGTAACCCAGCACTTCATTCAGAATCTGAGCGCTGTGTTGCCCCAATTGAGGCGGCGCATGGTCTTCCCGCACGGGGGTGAGGCTGAGTTTCAAGGGGCTGCCAACCAGTTGTAAATCTTTTTGATGGGGGTGCTGCCAAGTGTTGATCATGTTGCGAGCAAGCACTTGTGGGTCGGCAAATACTTCAGACAAATTGTTGATGGCACCGCAAGGAACTTTGGCCATTTCAAGAGCAGGTAACCACTGCGCTTTGGTCCTTGTCATCATGATCTTCTCGAGCAATGGCACCAGCACTTTTCTGTTTTTCACGCGCTCTGTGTTCTTGCTAAAGCGCACATCAGTGGCCAATTCTGGGTGCCCTGCTACATCACAAAACTTGGCAAATTGCCCATCATTGCCGACCGCCAAAATCAAATGATCTCGAGCATCAGAAACAGCATTCATTGCAGGCCTCACTTCAAACACTTGATAAGGCACGATGTTTTGGTGAGCATTGCCAGCACGCCCAGGGGTCTTGCCACTGACCAAATAGTTGGCGCCCAAATTGGCGAGCATGGCCACTTGAGTGTCCAACAAGGCCATGTCGACATATTGGCCTTCACCTGTTTTTTCGGCGTGCCGCAAGGCTGCCAAAATGCCAACGCTGGCATACATGCCCGTGAATAAATCGGCTACCGCTACCCCCACTTTTTGAGGGCCGCCGCCAAGGTCATCGCGTTCGCCGGTGACGCTCATGAGGCCGCCAATGCCTTGGACCGCATAGTCATAGCCAGCCCGATCACTGTAGGGGCCGGTCTGCCCAAAGCCAGTGACGCTGCAATACACAAGCCGAGGGTTAATCGATTTCAAACTGGGGTAGTCCAGGCCATAACGGGCCATGTCACCGACCTTGAAATTTTCAATGAAGACATCACAGTGCGCCACCAACTCACGGATCAAAACTTGGCCATCGAGTTTAGAAATGTCGCACGTAAGTGAGCGCTTATTTCTGTTAGTCCCGAGATAATATGCGGCTTCGGGAGTGTCATTTCCTTCAGCATCTTTCAGGAAAGGTGGGCCCCAACTCCGCGTGTCATCACCGGCGCCAGGCCGCTCAATTTTGATCACGTCGGCCCCAAGGTCGGCCAAAGTTTGAGTACACCAAGGGCCCGCTAGGACACGGGAGAGGTCAAGGATGCGAATACCGTCTAATGAGTTCATGCCCTCATTGTCGCGAAAAAAAAGTCACAAGCTGGCGTTGATAATCAGTCAATGCTCAAAAATTTTTTGAAGAACGCAGCAGCAGTTTTTTTCTCAGTCCTGGGACTTAGCGCATGCCAGCCCAGTTTAAATTGGCGAACGGTTCAAATGCCAGGTACCACGCTCAGTTTCGAGTTGCCCTGCAAGCCTGACAAAACGACCCAACCCGTCACCATGGCTGGCCAAGCCTTGGAGTTGTCGGTGATCGGCTGCGAGGCGGGAGACGCAGTCTGGGCAGTCATGTCTGCCAAGCTCAGCGCCGATGCCGATCGCGCAGAGCTTTTGAAAGGTTGGCGCCAAGCCACCTTGCAAAATATGCGTGCCCAACAAATTGAAGATGCAAACTGGATGCCTAGCCGGATGGCTGCTTTGCCAGGCGCGCTGCGTTTAAAGGCCATCGGCACAACGGCCAAGGGTCAGCCTGTCCGTGCCCATGCGGTATGGTTTGCCCATTTAGAGGGCGCTTCTGTGCGCGTCGTGCATGCGGTGGTTTACCAAAACCAAAGCCTTAAGCAAGACCCTGGCGCAGATCTATTGTTTGAAAGTATGAAGTTGCCATGAACCTAACGACCAGTCCCTTTTTAGAACGCCGACACATGGTGGGGGTCTTTCTGGCCTTTGCAACTGCGTATTTTTTGTCAGCCTTGATACGTGCGATCACGGCGACCTTGTCTCCCACTTTGACCCAAGAGTTGTCGCTTTCAGCCCAAGATTTGGGTCTGCTTGCGGGGGGCTACTTTCTCGGATTTTCAGCCACTCAACTTCCTTTGGGCAAATGGCTTGACAAGCATGGGCCTAAAAAAGTTTTGTTGTCGTTCTTGGTCGTGGCCGTATTGGGTTGCATCGCTTTTGCATTGGCCCAAAGTTTCATGGGCCTTTGGCTGGCCCGTGTTTTATGTGGTGTGGGGGTGAGCGCTTGTTTAATGGCACCCTTAACGGGTTATAGACGATGGATGACACCAGGCGCTCAGTTGCGGGCCAACTCTTGGATGCTCATGACGGGCTCTTTGGGCATGGTTTCTTCCACCTTACCGATCCAATGGCTGATGCCGATCATGGGGTGGCGAGCTATTTTTGTAGCCTTGGCGGTGCTGGTCGTTTTGTCAATGGTCATGATCTATGTTCTGGTGCCTGTGTGGACAAAACCAGAAATAGACCCAGCATCACAAGCTGACAATACAGAAGAAGGTTATGGCCCCATTTGGCGCAGTGCCTATTTTTGGCAAATGGCCCCAATTGGTTTTTTTTGCTACGGTGGCTTGTTAGCCCTTCAGACACTTTGGGTGGGGCCTTGGATGACCGTGGTGGGAGGCTACTCGCCGCTGGATGCCGCAACGGGCTTGTTTGGCATTAACTTGGCCATGCTGGTGACTTTCTGGGCTTGGGGCCTGATCACGCCACGTTTTGCAAAGCGTGGCATTTTGCCCAATCAAATCATTTCATGGGGCCAGCCTATTAGCTTCGTGGTGCTGGCTTGGATCATTGTGTCGGGCCCCCAACTGGGCAACCACACAGCTTGGGCCTTAAGCTTGTTTTGCATCAGCAGCACCTTTGTTTCATTGGCGCAACCCTCCGTTGGCATGGCCTTTCCATCTCATTTGGCAGGACGCGCACTCTCTGCCTACAACCTCGTGATATTCGGCGGTGTTTTTGTGGTTCAGTGGGGCATCGGATTGGGCATTGACTTGTTCAAGTCGCTTGGATGGCCGCCGGTTTTGGCTTTTCAAGCGGCTTTTTCAGTGTTTGGTTTGTGCGCTGTCATGTCCTATGTTTATTTTCATTGGGCAAACCGCGATAATTCAGCATGATTGGAATTCTCATCGTCGCACATGCACCGCTGGCTTCGGCCTTGCGAGATTGCGCTTTGCATGTCTTCCCAGAATGTGCTGCAGGTGTTCAGGCATTGGACATTGCACCGAATGCCAGTCCTGAAGAAAGCCTGGTGCTGGCCAAGGCCGCCATGGCCCAATTGAACACCCCAGAAGTGCTGCTTTTGAGTGACGTGTTTGGCGCTACACCTTCCAATGTCGCGCAAAAACTCAACGATGGCATTGATACCCGATTGCTTACTGGGGTGAACTTGCCGATGTTGTTGCGAAGCGTTTGTTATCGCCATGAAACTTTAGATGCTTTGGCTGCGCGTGCCCAAGCGGGTGGCTCACAAGGCATCATGCCCGTAGGGTGTACTGCGCCGCAAAATTAATCAGGACTTCGAAATGCCCCAAGCTACAACGACCATAAGCAATAAGCTCGGTTTACACGCACGTGCCTCCGCCAAGCTAACCAAGTTGGCGGCAGGTTTTTCATGTGAAATTTGGATTGCCAAAGGCGAGCGCAGAGTCAATGCCAAAAGCATCATGGGCGTGATGATGCTGGCAGCAGGGATCGGCAGTGAAGTCACGATCGACACCGAAGGTGATCAAGCCCAAGAAGCTTTAGATGCTGTTCTGGCGTTGATCGCTGATAAATTTGGCGAGGGTGAATGACATTCAGCATTCATGGGTTGGCCGTTGCAAGAGGCATCGCCATTGGACGCGCGGTGCTGGTGGCTTCTAGCCGTGTTGACGTTGCCCATTACTTCATTCAGCCCGATCAAGTGGGTGCAGAAATTGACCGTCTGCGAAAAGCCCGTAACGCCGTAGTCGAAGAGTTAACACGCCTACAAAATGAACTGAACGCCGATGCGCCACCAGAATTGGGCGCCTTGCTAGATGTTCACTTGATGCTGCTTGAAGACGAAACTTTGTCTTTGAGTGTGAAGCATTGGATCGAAACGCGGCTTTACAACGCAGAGTGGGCGCTCAGCAGTCAAATGGAAGTCATTGGTCGCCAGTTCGACGAAATGGAAGACGCTTATTTGCGCGAGCGAAAGTCAGACCTCGAGCAAGTCACAGAACGTGTGCTTCATTTTTTAAAAGGCGGCAACGCCCATGTTGTGCGCACCAAGCCGCAAGCAAGGCCCCAACAAGAACTGCAATTGGGCGACACCTTGGACGTGCCATTGGTCTTGGTCGCGCATGACTTGTCGCCTGCTGACATGTTGCAATTTAAGCAAAGTGTGTTCACTGGTTTTGTGACAGACGTTGGCGGGAAAACGTCTCATACTGCCATTGTGGCCAGAAGCTTAGACATTCCTGCGGTGGTCGGTGCCCGCAGCGCCAGTCAACTGATTCGACAAGACGATTGGATCATCATCGATGGTGATGCGGGCGTGGTCATTGTTGACCCTTCATCCATCATCTTGGCGGAGTATGGCTTCAAGCAGCGACAAGGTGATTTAGAGCGCGAACGGCTGACTCGCCTTCGCCACACACCTTCGGTCACCTTGGATGGCCAAAAAATTGAATTGCTTGCGAATATTGAAATGCCGGAAGATGCCAACGCCGCCTTGTTGGTCGGTGCTGTCGGTGTTGGACTTTTTCGCAGTGAATTTTTATTCATGGGGCGGCAAGGCAATTTGCCAGATGAAGAGGAGCAATTCGAGCAATATCGACGTGCCGTAGAAGGGATGAAGGGTTTGCCCGTCACCATTCGCACAGTCGATGTGGGGGCAGACAAGCCTTTAGATGAAGCGCGGCACGATGCGGCCCATTTAAATCCCGCGCTTGGCTTGCGGGCCATCCGCTGGAGCTTGGCCGATCCAGAAATGTTTTTAACCCAACTGCGGGCTATTTTGAGGGCGGCTGCTTTGGGCAAAGTGAATCTGCTGGTGCCTATGCTGGCGCATGCCAGCGAAATTCACCAGACGCTGGCCTTGCTCAAGCAGGCGCAACTCGACTTGGATGCCCGCGGTGTGGCTTATGGGCCTGTACAACTTGGTGCCATGATTGAAATTCCAGCTGCAGCGATGTCGCTTAAATTGTTTTTAAAACACTTTGACTATTTGTCGATAGGTACCAACGACCTCATTCAGTACACCTTGGCCATTGACCGTGCAGATGAAAGCGTGGCCCATTTGTACGACCCCTTGCACCCTGCGGTACTTCGGCTGGTGGCCGACACCATTGCCGAGGGTGCAGCGCAAGGCAAGAGTGTCTCTGTGTGTGGCGAGATGGCCGGAGATGTGAGCATGACCCGTTTGTTGTTGGGCATGGGCTTGAAAAGTTTTTCCATGCACCCTTCACAAGTGCTGCAGGTGAAGCAGCAAATTTTGCGGTCTGACACTGAAAAGCTCAAAGCCTTTGCGCAACAAGTGCTTGAGTCAGATGATCCATCGAGCTTGATGAACAACTAGCGCGATGGCCCACTAAGTGTGGGTTGATTTGATTTCAAACTGAGGATCGTTGGCGGCCTCTGTGGCGCTGTGAGGTCGCCCGAACCAAGCTCCCCCCACAATTAACAAGCCCGCCAAGGCCACCAAATTTGTGAGTGCTTCTTGCCTGTCAATCAACAGCAACAAGGTCGAGCAAAGAGGCGTTAAAAAACTCAGCAAGCCAATGTGTTGTGCGTTGCCATTCTTCAATGCGGCGTCCCATAAATAAAAGGCCAGACCCAAAGGGCCAAGGCCCATCCATGTCAGCAAGCTAGCATCGTTCAAGCTCAGAGTCGCGGGTGTTTCTAACATGAAGTGGCACAACAAAGCCAAGATACCAGAGACAAAACCAAAGTTACCGATGGCCGCAGTGTGAAAGGCTGCAACCCGCTGTGTCATGAGCGAGTAGGTGGCCCAAATGAAAGCAGAAGCCAAGGCAGCTAAGTAGCCAAAATTGAAATCAACAGACACCGCTTGTCCATTGGTCACCACCAAAATGGCGCCGGTTAAGCCGGCCAGTGCTGCAATCACTTGACGAAAGTGCAACCGGCTATGTTTGTGAAACAAAGGTGCCAAGACCACAATCAACAAAGGCCACAAATAGTTCACCAAATTGGCTTGAACCGCGGGCGCTGTGCGAAATGCCAAGAACAACAGAAAGTGATAGCCAAACAAACCATAGATGCCTAGTGCCAGCGTTTTAGCGGGCACGATGGCCAAGCGCCATTGAAAACCTGACCAAGGCAATGCCACCAAGCTGCCAATTAAAAGAGCGCAGCCTGTTGTTAAAAAAGGTGGCAAGTGCGACAAGCGCACACCCACAGGAGCCAACGTGGCCCACAACGCGATGGCGCCCAAGGCCAACCAAGTGGCTCGAAGGCTAGGTCGCATCAGCGTGCCAAACTTGCATCGTGCGCTTGTTGGTCGGCGTGATAACTTGAACGCACCATGGCACCTACTGCTGCATGTTTGAAGCCCATCGCGTAGGCTTTTTCTTCAAACATTTTGAAGGTGTCAGG
>CANHXV010000061.1 GCA_947464665.1 Comamonadaceae bacterium | reverse complement strand
TTGGCTGGCTACGTGGTCGCGGCAGAGGAGCAGGGCGTGGCGCAGGATCAGCTTTCGGGGACGATCCAGAACGACATCCTCAAGGAATTCATGGTGCGCAACACCTACATCTACCCGCCAGCCCCCTCGATGCGCATCATTGGCGACATCATTGGCTACACGGCCAAGCACATGCCCAAGTTCAACTCGATCTCGATCTCGGGCTACCACATGCAAGAGGCTGGTGCCAACCAAGCCTTGGAGTTGGCCTTCACGTTGGCCGATGGCAAAGAGTATGTGAAAACTGCCATTGCAAAAGGCATGGACGTCGATGACTTTGCAGGCCGCTTGTCCTTTTTTTGGGCAGTAGGCATGAATTTCTATTTGGAAATTGCCAAGATGCGCGCAGCGCGTTTGCTTTGGTGCCGCATCATGAAGGGCTTCGAGGCCAAGAACCCCAAGAGCCTCATGTTGCGCACGCACAGCCAAACTTCGGGCTGGTCGCTAACAGAGCAAGACCCCTACAACAACGTGGTGCGCACCACCATTGAAGCCATGGCTGCAGTGTTTGGTGGCACGCAATCTTTACACACCAACAGCTTTGACGAAGCCATTGCATTGCCCACTGAATTTAGCTCGCGCATTGCACGCAATACACAGCTGATCATTCAAGAAGAGACACACATTGCCAATGTGATCGATCCTTGGGCTGGTAGCTACATGATGGAATCGCTCACCCAAGAAATGGCCGACAAAGCTTGGGCCATCATTGAAGAGGTAGAAGCCATGGGCGGCATGACCAAGGCTGTAGACAGCGGCTGGGCTAAGCTCAAAATTGAAGCGGCTGCCGCAGAAAAACAAGCACGCATTGACTCTGGCAAAGATGTGATTGTGGGCGTGAACAAATACAAATTGGCCAAAGAAGACCCTCTCGATTTCTTGGCCATCGACAACGTCAAAGTGCGAGATGGTCAAATTGAACGCCTCAAACATATTCGCGCATCGCGCGACACTGTCAAAGTACAAGCTGCATTGGATTCGCTCACAGCCTCAGCCGAAAATGGTCAAGGCAATTTGCTTGAACTTAGCATACAAGCCATTCGCTTGCGCGCCACAGTGGGCGAAGTATCTGATGCATTGGAAAAAGTTTTTGGGCGCCACCGCGCCGATACTCAAAAGGTGACCGGCGTGTACGCAGCAGCTTATGACTCAGCAGAAGGCTGGGACCAACTTAAAAAAGAAATCAATGAATTTGCCGATGCCAAGGGCCGTCGTCCTCGTGTGATGATCAGCAAACTCGGTCAAGACGGCCATGACCGCGGTGCCAAAGTGGTGGCCACTGCGTTTGCCGATTTGGGCTTTGACGTAGACATGGGCCCCTTGTTTCAAACACCTGAAGAATGCGCGCGCCAAGCCATTGAAAACGACGTGCATGCGGTAGGTGTGTCTACCTTGGCGGCGGGTCACAAAACTTTGGTACCTGCCATCATTGAAGAACTGAAGAAGCAGGGCGCAGACGACATCATTGTGTTTGTGGGCGGTGTCATTCCCCGCCAAGATTACGACTTCTTGTACGAAGCGGGCGTGAAGGGCATCTACGGCCCAGGCACCCCCATCCCTGCCAGTGCCAAAGATGTGCTGGAGCAAATTAAGAAAGCATTAGGTTGAGCCCGAAAGACCTCATGCAAGGCGTGCTGCAGGGTGAACCTGCGGTGCAACGCCGCGCAATGGCCAAGTCCATTACCTTGCTTGAGTCGACTCTGCCTGCAGATCGCCTGCTGGCAGATGAATTGCTTACGGGTTTGTTACCGCATTCAGGCAAGTCATTGCGCTTAGGGATCAGTGGAGTGCCGGGCGTGGGCAAGTCCACGTTCATTGAAGCCCTAGGCTTGTTTTTAATTGCGCAAGGACACCGTGTGGCGGTGCTCGCCATCGATCCCTCTTCTACGGTTTCTGGCGGTTCTATATTGGGTGACAAAACCCGAATGGAGCACCTGAGCGTTCATGAGAAGGCCTACATCAGACCTAGCCCTTCCAGCGGCACCTTGGGCGGTGTGGCAGAAAAAACGCGAGAAGCCATGTTGGTTTGCGAGGCTGCCGGCTACGACGTGGTCATTGTGGAAACAGTTGGCGTTGGACAAAGCGAAACCGCTGTGTCCAACATGACCGACATGTTTGTGCTGATGCAACTGCCCAATGCGGGTGACGATTTGCAAGCCATTAAAAAAGGCGTGATGGAGTTGGCTGACTTGGTGGTGATCAACAAGGCCGATATTGATGCATCGGCCGCCACCCGCGCTGAAGCCCAAATTACCAGCGCCTTGCGTTTGCTGGGCATGCGCGGCCACCCCGATCATGCACATTTCGACGAAGAAATTTGGCATCCAGAAGTCATTCAAATCAGCGCACTTTTAAACCAAGGCGTCGACAGCTTCTGGCACCGCGTTTTGAAATTCAAACGTTTGCAGCAAGCCAAGAAAAAGTTGGAGCAGCGCAGGCAGGGGCAAGCCCAGTCGTGGATGTGGGAACGTATTGATGCTGGCCTGAAACAAAACTTTCGAGGTCAAGCCAGTGTCAAAGCCCTTCTGCCTGAACTCACGCAGAAGGTCATCTCGGGCCAAGTCCCAGCCTCCACTGCAGCCAGACAACTGCTAGCCGCTTATCAGGCGACTGGCTTTCCAAAACATTGAACTATCCGTATTGAAGCGAGTAAATCATGCAAGACATCATTCAACAACTTGAACAAAAACGCGTGGCGGCACGCATGGGCGGTGGGCAAAAACGCATTGATGCGCAACATGCCAAGGGCAAACTCACAGCTCGCGAGCGCTTGGATGTCTTGTTAGACGAAGGTACTTTTGAAGAATGGGATATGTTTGTCGAGCACCGCTGTACAGACTTCGGCATGCAAGACAACAAGATTCCAGGCGACGGTGTGGTCACAGGTTACGGCATGATCAACGGCCGTTTGGTTTTTGTGTACAGCCAAGACTTCACGGTATTTGGTGGCGCATTGTCCGAGTCGCACGCCGAGAAAATTTGTAAAATCATGGACCAAGCCATGAAGGTCGGTGCCCCCGTGATTGGTTTGAACGATTCGGGGGGGGCTCGCATACAAGAGGGCGTAGCTTCTCTGGGTGGCTATGCCGAAGTGTTTCAGCGCAACGCCATGGCCAGTGGTGTCATTCCTCAGATCAGCATGATCATGGGCCCCTCAGCGGGTGGCGCAGTTTACTCTCCGGCCATGACCGATTTTATTTTCATGGTGAAAGACAGCTCTTACATGTTTGTCACAGGCCCTGAAGTGGTCAAGACCGTGACGCACGAAGAAGTGACTGCTGAAGAATTAGGCGGCGCATTAACGCACACCACCAAAAGCGGCGTAGCGGACATGGCTTTTGAAAATGACGTCGAAGCCTTGCTCATGTTGCGCCGTTTGTACAACTACTTGCCACTGAACAACCGCGAAAAATCGCCCATGCGTGCCAGCGGCGACCCCACCGACAGGCTCGATCAAAGTTTGAACACCTTGGTGCCTTTGAATCCCAACCAAGCTTACGACATGAAAGAGCTCATTCTGAAGACCGTGGACGACGGTGATTTCTTTGAGCTCCAACCCGACTACGCGAAAAACATGTTGATTGGGTTTGCGCGCATGGCAGGTCAAACGGTGGGTATTGTGGCCAACCAACCCTTGGTGTTGGCGGGTTGCTTGGACATTAAGAGTTCGATCAAAGCCGCACGTTTTGTGCGATTTTGCGATGCTTTCAGCATTCCTGTGATCACTTTCGTCGACGTGCCTGGTTTCATGCCGGGCACCTCACAAGAATATGGCGGCATCATCAAACATGGCGCCAAATTGCTTTACGCCTACGCAGAGTGCACAGTGCCCAAAATCACGGTCATTACCCGCAAAGCCTACGGTGGTGCTTATGATGTGATGGCCTCCAAGCACCTGAGAGGCGACGTGAACTTTGCTTGGCCCAACGCCGAGATTGCAGTGATGGGGGCCAAGGGCGCGGTAGAAATTATTTTCCGTGAAGACAAGAATGACCCTGTGAAGCTGGCAGCTCGCGAAGCCGAATACAAAGACCGCTTTGCCAACCCGTTTGTGGCAGGTGCGCGCGGTTTCATTGATGATGTGATTCAGCCGCATGAAACACGCAAACGCATCTGTCGCTCGTTGGTGATGCTGAAAGACAAAAAAGTTGAAAACCCATGGCGCAAGCACGGCAACATTCCGCTCTAAGCAAAATGCCTGACACCGCTTGAACTGATTTGCCATAAGGAAAAAAATATGTTTACCAAAATTTTGATAGCCAACCGGGGTGAGATTGCATGCCGTGTCATTGCCACCGCCAAGAAGATGGGCATCGCCACAGTGGCTGTTTATTCGGAAGCTGACAAAGAAGCCCGCCATGTTTTGCTGGCCGACGAAGCTGTTTTGATTGGCCCAGCGCCTTCGCGCGAATCTTATTTGGTGGCCGACAAAATCATTGCTGCGGCTAAAGCCACAGGCGCACAAGCTATTCACCCAGGCTACGGTTTCTTGTCTGAGAACGAAGCCTTCTCTAAACGCTGCGAAGACGAGGGGATTGCCTTTATTGGGCCCCGCCATTTTTCAATTGCCGCCATGGGTGACAAGATTGCCTCTAAGAAGTTGGCCAACGAAGCCAAAGTCAATACCATTCCTGGTTACAACGATGCCATTGATTCGGCTGAAGTTGCTGTTCAAATTGCCAAAGGCATTGGCTACCCTGTCATGATCAAAGCTTCTGCCGGTGGTGGTGGCAAAGGCTTGCGCGTGGCCACTAACGACAAAGAAGCCTTTGAAGGCTTTACATCCTGCAAAAACGAAGCTCGCAATTCTTTTGGCGATGATCGCGTCTTCATTGAAAAATTTGTCGAAGAGCCCCGTCACATTGAAATTCAAGTCTTAGGCGACAGTCATGGCAACGTGATTTATTTGAACGAGCGTGAATGCTCTATTCAACGTCGTCACCAAAAAGTGATTGAAGAAGCACCTTCGCCTTTCATCAGCGATGCCACACGTATCGCCATGGGCGAACAAGCTGTGGCGCTTGCCAAGGCCGTCAAGTATCAATCTGCTGGCACGGTTGAGTTTGTGGTGGGCAAAGACCAAAGCTTTTACTTCCTAGAGATGAACACCCGCTTGCAAGTGGAACACCCCGTGACAGAAGCCATCACAGGCATCGACTTGGTTGAGATGATGATCCGCGTAGCCCATGGCGAAAAATTGCCAATCACCCAAGCTGATGTGAAACGCAACGGCTGGGCTATTGAGTGCCGTATCAATGCAGAAGATCCCTTCCGCAATTTCTTGCCATCAACAGGTCGTTTGGTGCGCTTCCAAACGCCTGTGCAAACCATGTTCCAGTCCAATACCCAAGACCTTTTGGGCATAAGGGTAGACACAGGCGTGCAAGATGGCGGCGAGATTCCCATGTTCTACGATTCGATGATTGCCAAGCTCATCGTGCATGGCACAGACCGCAGCGACGCCATTGCCAAAATGCGCGAAGCGCTCAATGGCTTTGTGATTCGTGGCATCAGCTCCAACATACCGTTTCAAGCGGCTTTATTGGCTCATCCTAAGTTTGTATCGGGCGACTTCAACACGGGCTTCATTGCAGAAAACTATGCGCATGGTTTTCGCGCTGAAGACGTGCCGCACAATGACCCCGATTTTTTGGTTGCCTTGGCGGCATTTGTTCGACGCAAGTCACGTGAACGTGCAGCCAATTTAAGTGGTCAATTGCCTGGTTATGATGTACAAATTGGTCACGACTACAGCGTGGTTGTTCTTGGTGCCAAGGGTGACAACAAATACATCGCAGTACATGTCGACGAGTTTCGCGGCCAAAGTGGCAAAGCCATTATCAAGGTGGGTGAAAATCATTACATCATTGAAAGCCACTCTCGTCTCAACGACATTCGCATCAGTGGCACTGTGAATGGCAAGCCCTTCACGGCGCAAGTAGAGCGCGGCACGCTCAAAAATCCGTTGGCTTTGCAAATTCAACACAATGGCACACGCATTGAAGCGCTGGTGGTTTCTCCTCGAATGGCTGAGTTGCATCAAATGATGCCATTCAAAACACCACCTGATATGAGCCGCTTTGTGTTGTCGCCCATGCCAGGCTTGTTGGTCAATGTCGCTGTAACGCCCGGCCAAAAAGTTCAAGCTGGAGAGCGCGTGGCTGTGATTGAAGCCATGAAGATGGAAAATATTTTGTTTGCTGCACACGATGGGGTAGTGAAAAATATCATGGCCTCTCAAGGAGAGTCACTCACCGTAGACCAAGTGATTGTGGAGTTTGAGGCATGAACTCCATCAAGCGTCCCTTTAAAGTGTTGGGCATCCAGCAAATTGCCATTGGCGGGCCTGACAAAGTCAAACTTCGAAAACTCTGGATTGACATGTTCGGTTTGGAATTGACGGGCACGTACAGGAGTGACCGTGAAAATGTCGACGAAGACATTTGTGCCATGGGCGTGGGCCCTTTCAAAGTTGAAGTGGATTTGATGCAGCCCTTGGACCCTGAAAAGAAACCGGCAGTTCAAAACACGCCCTTGAACCATGTGGGTTTGTGGATTGACAATTTACCAGTGGCGGTAGAGTGGCTGAGTCAGCAAGGCGTTCGATTTGCACCAGGTGGCATTCGCAAAGGGGCTGCTGGCTTTGACATCTGCTTCATTCATCCTAAGGGCAGCGAAGAACTGCCCATTGGCGGTGAAGGTGTGTTGATCGAATTGGTGCAAGCACCTGAAGAAGTGGTCAAAGCGTTCAGCGCGTTGGCTGCGCAATACGCCTGAAATTATTCAAGACTTCTGCCGCGCCTTGGCTTTGATCAAGGCCGCTTCAATGATGGCCCGTTTGCGGGCCATTTCTTTGTCTGCATTTTCAGGACTCATGGCTAGACCTGTGGCTGGATTTGCATCGAAGCGGGTGTGAGTTGCCAAATCGGCCAGCTTCATTTCAGCTTTGGCTTGTTGTCTGCTTGCGTGGCCTTTGTCTTCTTCGATCAGCCTTATTTGTCTGGCTTCATAGCGGTGACGAGCTTGTTGTGCCAATTCAGCAGACCAAGCCGACCAACCCGTGCGCTCGTTTGAGATGGGGACCATCTCTATGCAATCGACGGGGCAAACAGGCAAACACAAATCACAACCAGTGCATGCAGCTTCAATGACCGTATGCATCACCTTGTTGCTGCCCAAGATGGCATCGGTGGGGCAGACTTTGAGGCACAGCGTGCAGCCAATGCACCATGCCTCGTCAATGACGGCCACGGTCATGGGCCCTTCGGTACCATTGTCTGGATTGAGGGGCAGTGCTGGACGCCCAGTGATTTTGGACAAAACTGCAACGCCCTCAAGGCCCCCGGGAGGGCATTGATTGATGGGGGCGTTGTCTTGCGCAATGGCCTGTGCGTAGGCCTTGCAATCGGGAAAGCCGCAGCGGGTGCACTGCGTTTGGGGCAGCGCATCGTTGATGCGGTCAGCCAGTGAGATCACTTTTTACGTGCGGGTACTTTTTTGGCAACGGCTTTCACCGCGCGTTTGGTTGTGGGCTTTGCAGCTGATTTGGCAGCTGCTTTAGGCGCAGCTTTGACAGCAGTTTTAGCAGTCGTTTTCGGAGCTGCTTTTTTCTTGGTACCCAAATCGTTGTGCGCCAAAATGAATTTAACCACTGCGGGGTAAACCGTTTCGCGCCAACGACGACCACTGAAAATACCGTAGTGACCTGCTCCAGGCACTTCTAAATGCAAACGATTGGCTGGTTTGATGTTGCTGCACAAGCCATGTGCGGCAGCAGTCTGACCTGAACCAGAAATGTCGTCCAATTCGCCTTCAACCGTCAGCATGGCGGTGGTGGTGATGTCTTGTGGGCGAACCAATTCGTTTTTGCCTTGGAGATTTTTTACATTCCAAGTACCGTGCACCAAACTGTAGTCTTGAAAAACTGTCTTGATGGTTTCCAGATAGTAATCAGCGTCCATGTCGAGCACAGCGTTGTACTCGTCATAGAATTTGCGGTGCGCTTCGGTGCTGGCGTCATCACCTTTGATCAGATCTTTAAAGTAATCGTAATGGCTTGTGGCATGGCGATCAGGGTTCATGGCCACGAAACCGGTGTGCTGCAAGAAACCAGGGTAGACACGACGTCCGGCGCCTGGAAAGTTACCGGGCACCTTGTAGATCACATTGTTTTCAAACCACTCGAAACTCTTGTTGGTCGCCAAGTTGTTTACGGATGTGGGCGACTTGCGTGCATCGATAGGGCCACCCATCATGGTCATGGTCAAGGGTGTGATTTCGCCGCGCGATGCCATGAGTGACACAGCAGCCAACACGGGTACCGTGGGCTGGCAAACACTGATGACGTGGCAATTGCCGTATTTGCCTTGCAAATGTCGAATGAACTCTTGAACATAATTCACATAGTCGTCGAGGTGAAACTCGCCGTCAGTCAAAGGGACGAGGCGAGCGTTTTTCCAGTCAGTGATGTAAACCTTGTGATCTTTCAACATGGTTTTGACGGTGTCGCGCAGCAAAGTGGCATAGTGGCCTGACAAAGGCGCCACAATCAGCACAGCGGGCTGACCCTTCAGCCCGGTCAAAGTTGCGGCATCGTCGGTGAAGCGTTTAAATCTGAGCAACTCGCAGAATGGTTTGTCAATTTCAATGCGCTCATGAATGGCCACATCGACTTTGCCGACTTGTACAGTGCGAATGCCAAACTCGGGCTTGACGTAGTCTTTGCCCAAGCGATGCATCAGTTCATAGCCTGCCGACACGCGGTGAGCCAATTGCGACTGGCCAAATGGATTCAGCGGATTGCTGTACATCTTGGCGGCGGTATGAGCCAAGTCTGCAAAAGGCTCCATGACGGAGCGTTGAGTTTCGTAGATTTGGTAAAGCATGGCTTGAAACCCTCTTAATTTGTTGCACTGCAGCAATATAGCAGTTGTGGTGCCTGCAAAGTGGAGTCGCGCACCTAATTTAATTCACACAAGTGACACCAACTGCCCATACCCTTTCCATAAATTTAGACAACTTTGGCAATGGCCTGACAAACATAATCAATGTTTTTGCTGTTCAGGGCGGCCACGCACATGCGGCCTGTGTCAGTGCCATAGACGCCAAATTCAGAGCGCAAACGCATCATTTGGTCTTTGTTTAGGCCTGAATAACTGAACATGCCAATTTGGGTGGTGATAAAACTCATGTCTTGCTTCACGCCCGCTGCTTTGAGGCCATCGACCAGCTTTTGGCGCATAGCCTTGATGCGAACCCGCATTTCGCTCAGCTCTTTTTCCCAAGTGGCGCGCCACTCAGGGTTGGTCAACACGGCGGCCACCACGGCGCCGCCGTGAATGGGTGGGGTGGAATAGTTGGAGCGAATCACAATTTTGAGCTGGCTGAGTACGCGTCCGCATTCTTCTTTGTCGATGCAAACCACAGACAAAGCACCTACGCGCTCGCCATACAAGCTGAAGCTCTTGGAGAAAGAAGTGGACACCAAAAAGTTAAGGCCGGCAGCCACAAACTTACCAATGACGGCGCCGTCTTCTTGAATACCATGGCCAAAGCCTTGGTAGGCCATGTCTAGAAATGGCGTGAGGCTTTTGGCCTTGACCGCCGCAATCACTTGGTCCCATTGGGCCGCAGTAATGTCGTAGCCCGTAGGGTTGTGGCAGCAAGCGTGCAAGACCACAATGGTGCCGGCTGCTGCAGCGTTCAAGCTTGCCAACATGCCATCAAAGTTCACGCCGCGTTTTTCGGCATCGTAGTAGGCATAGCTGTCGACTTGAAAACCTGCATTGGTAAACAAGGCGCGGTGATTTTCCCAGCTGGGGTCAGAAATCATGACCTTGGCGTTGGGGCTGATTTTTTTCAGAAAGTCGGCCCCAATTTTCAGGCCGCCAGTGCCGCCAATGCCTTGCACTGTGGCCACGCGGCCAGACTTAACCGGCTCGCTGTCAGCACCAAAAACCAAGCTTTTGACCGCTGCGTCGTAGGCGGCAATGCCGTCGATGGGCAAATAGCCACGGGCGGTGGGCTTGTCCATCATGGCTTTTTCGGCGGATTGAACACACTCTAAAAGCGGAAGTTTGCCGTTGTCGTCGAAATAAACTCCGACACCCAAGTTCACTTTGTTGGGGTTGGTGTCGGCTGCGAATTGTTCGTTCAAACCCAAGATGGGGTCGCGGGGGGCCATTTCGACGGCGGTAAACAGAGACATGAAAAAAGTCCTTGTGGGAGGTTGTAAAAGCAGT